>CAZPFR010000005.1:0-2715 GCA_964586005.1 uncultured Candidatus Peribacteria bacterium
AGACTCAAAGACTGGGCTATAGAAGTCGTCGTAGGTGATGTGTTTCTTCTGGATAATTAGTGATTTCACAATCTGAAGAAATCTGATTTGAGTTGATGTGAAGTTATGTTGATGAATATAGGATTCGAAAAGTTGATGAACCTCTTGTTCTCGTCCTGGGAGTGATCATTTTCCGAGGGCTACTTTGATAAGTTGTTCAAAACTAGCTGTTGGTCTTCCGTATGCTTTTCTAAGATTTTGGAGATTGATATGATAGTCGGTTTTGTCGAGCATATGTTCGAGTTCCAAGATGTCGTGGTCTGCGAGGGGTTCGTCGTGAAGAATTTTTTGGATAGCGGTTGAACTATGTGCGAAGTCTTCTAGTTGCTGAACAAATTTCGCTCGATATTTATCTGATTCCATTTTTTTTCCTTGTGCGTATTCTATCCATCTTCTCTCGATCACAGCATCTTCGATATCGGTCACCATAATATCTGGTCTATCTACGATTCTATATTTCATCAATGGTGTAAATTCTTTTTTGATAGAAATAATCTTTTCCAAAGAAAGATTTTGTCGATATTTTGGAGATAGAATTTCTTTGATTGTAGGCTCTTTGTCTTGGACTTTGCTAATATTTTTGGAAAGTGCATTGATATCTGAAGCGATTTTATTGATGAGATCTTTTTGTTCTTCACCCTTGATAAAAGCGATAATGAGTTGTTCATTCTTGATAAGAAATCTAAGTTCATCTGCTGTGTGTTTGTCGTAATATTTAGTAAGTGGCGCTATTTTTTGAAGTTGTTCGTAGGGATTGGTTGCGATATTATCAAAAATACTTTCTGACAAAATTGTTTGTAACAAATCGTGATAGCGAAATGTATCATCATTTGGTTTGATTGCTTTGATAATGTTCAGAATTTCTTTTTTTGTTGATGTAAAATTTTTGGTATCTTCTCTATTTTCGAATAATTTGAGTTGTTCTAATTTGAGTTCGAAATATTTTTGTTGGAGTGAAATTGGTTGTTTCCCTGGTGCTTCGAATTTGTGTTCTTCATCAAAATTGAGTGCAAAATCTATGATAAGAAAATCTTTTTTATCTTCTCATGGACCATATACATTTGGGCAAAGTCTTGTTCCTCTTCCTACCATCTGCCAAAATTTTGCTTCTGATAAGACTTTTTTGGCAAAAACGAGATTAATCACTTCTGGAACATCTATTCAGGTATCCATCATATCTACAGAGATTGCTACTCTATATTTTTTTTGATTTCTGAGCTTTTTAAAATCCTTGAGTAAACTATCTGCTCTTTCAATATTGGAAGTAATAATCACAGAAAAATTGTGCAAATTTGGATAAAGTTCTTCAAAGGTTTCTTGGAGATGTTCTGCATGTTTTTGATTCATTGCAAAAATAATAGATTTTCCAGGTAATCCATCCTCTATTTTGTATGCTTGTTCCATAAATTCTCTAACTATAGCTCTATTGGTATCTTTGTTATCAATTCTTTTTCCTATTTCTGATCCTTCAAAATTGTAATCTTCAGGATTTTTGCCTTCTTTGATCAGTTGTTCTCTCAGATGATCTGGAAGCTGTCTTCCTCTGATTCCTTGGATTTGAAATTGTGTTCTTGCCATAAGTACTTTGTAGGGTACAAGATATCATTCCTGTACAGCTTCATCTAGTCAGTAATTGTAGGTAGGTCATTTTTCGTGACAACCAAATTCCTTGTATGTACTTCTTTCGATAAAATCTACTGGTGTTGCTGTAAGTCCTACTTGATAACAATCAAAATGTTCTAGTATAGCTTTCCATTCTCCATAGATAGATCTATGTACTTCATCTACAATAATCATATCAAAATATCCACTACTATATTTGTCCAAGTAATTGATCATTGTCTGATAATTTGCAGAATAGAGTCTGGCATTATCATTTGTTTTGCCTGTTTCGATTTTGGTTTGTGGTTCTTCTGGAAAATATATTTTAAATCCATCATCAAATGCTTGATCTCTCAGCGCTGTTCTATCCGTGAGGAAGAGAATTTTTTGAGCATTGTGAGATTTGAGCATGACGTCGATAAGAGCCATTGCTGTTCTAGTTTTACCACATCATGTCGCCATCACAAGAAGAAATTTTCTTTTACCCATATCTATTCCTTCGAGAACTGATTTGATGGCTGCCATTTGATAATGTCTGCCTGCAATATTGGTATCTATTGTTCGATTGTTTGCTGGTGTCCCTGTTTCATTGAGAAATTTGAGTCTATGTAGATCATGAAGAGTGAAAAATGTTTTTACTTGTCTAGGAGCTTGTTCTTTGGCTATATTGTAGAAATAGATATCTTTTCCATTTGATAAAAAAACAAAGGGTTTGTATCATTGTTTTGCTTCTATTAATTCAGCATATTCTCGTGCTTGATATTCTCATTCTCTTGCTGATCTGCTATATTTTTTTGCTTCTACTATTGCTATTACTTTTCCATCAGTATCCAAGAGTGCATAATCCGCGAAAAGGCTTGTTCAATTTTTGTCTATAGAAAACTCTGTAGCCACTTGTCTGTGATTATCTATATTCCAATATTGTTTTTTTAGCTTTTCATCTATGAATTCGCGAGTATCTTTTTCGAGCATTAAAAAAATAGAATCTAAATTCTTTGGCAAGATTAGCTTTTTGTTTATTAATTTCAATGAAAATAATTCTATAGAAAATAGAGAACTATATGTTAATTTTAT
>CAZPFR010000005.1:2815-47873 GCA_964586005.1 uncultured Candidatus Peribacteria bacterium
AGAGGGGTTAATTTTTGTCATTTTTTGACCTTATCTTTATTTTTCTCAATAAAGAATAATCAAATTATTATCTATATAATATAATTTCAAATAGAAAATATAAAAAAAGCTGAACAAAATATTCATTCAGCCTCTCTTTCCGTATAATTGATGTACATTTTTATTATCCTGGAAGTGAATCCAGACACATTCCTTCCATTTCCGAATGCGTTGAACACATATCGTGCTCAATTACATTTTCTTGGATCTGGATTAAAATTCTTTTTTGAGCTTTTTGATTACAATCTTTGTGCATACAGATCGTTTGACTGGAAAAAGGATACGGCAACATCAGTAAATTATCCCAGTTTTCAAATAATAAATCTGCCATTATTGATTGCCTGTTAATATTAGCTTGATTTTCCATATTTTGTAAGTTTTCTGTTTTGTAGTTTGAATTTAATTATCCGTCTAAAAAAATCAATCTCAATATAATTTTTTATTTTTTATATTGACTTTTACTATTTTATAATTATAAGCTAATTATAAAATTATATTTTGTATTGTAATTACATAGTAAATACATATTAGTATTTCACTAATAAAAACATCTAAAAAAATGGAAGTGATAAACAAAATTAATTACGATCCCGAGCAAGCGCTCAAGATAGTAAAAAATGCTTTTGAAAAAGCTTATTCCGAGGGTGTATTTAGAAATAATTTAATTGATGCTGTTAAATCACAACCTGGATTAGTAATTATTCATCCAAAAACTTGTGTCATTTATGATCCTATTCTTCTCAAAATATACTTGGAATTGGAGTATCCAAAAGGTGATTATTTCATAATGACAAATACAAGTAGTATTACCATCAAAAAAAGAAAGTAAATACATTGGGCTTTTCTGTTTTCAGAGGAGCTTTTTTTATTGAGAAATTCATGTAAATCATTGTTCTTTTATAATATTGATTATTTGATTATCCCCTTCTTTACTTATTTTTCCATTTTCTAGTACATATACTTTGTCTACAGGAATATGATCTAAAATAGTAAAAATATGCGTAATAATAATAAAAGTATTGTCGGTTCTATTTTGATCGGCAACCAAACTTGCTACTGTTTTGAATGCATCAACATCGAGTCCACTATCGATTTCATCCAGAATTATATATTTTGGTTGTAATAATTTAATTTGAAGTACTTCCAATTTTCTCCTTTCTCCTCAGCTAAAACCTACGTTAAGATCTCTTCGTAAAAATTCTTTGTTTAAATTGAGCTCCTGAAATAGAGGTTCTATTATTTTTTTGAATTGTAAAAAGGAATATTCTTTACCTTCTTTGGCACTAAAAATAGTTCTTAAAAATTCAAATAATTTGAGTCATGGAATTTCTGGAATATGCTGAAATGCCAAAAATATTCAAAGTTTAGCTCTTTCGTTGGGATCCAAGTCTCTGATGGATTGACCATCTAATACGATATCTCATCATGTTATTGTATAATTTTTATTTCCCATAATAGTCATTGCCAATGATGATTTTCCTGATCAATTTTTTCCCAAAATACAATAATTTTTTCCTTGTTCAAACTGCATAGATATGGTATCTAATAATTTTTTCTCTTCTACATATGTGCAAAGTTCTTTGATTTCAAGCATCAATATTCTCTCAATAAATAAAATGAATCCGTAGTGAGATTTGTATTGAATATTCACTATAAATCAATAATAAATTGCTAATATTTTATTTTTTATATTTGTAGATATGAAAACACTAATTACATGGATTTTGATTTTTGTTTTTGGTTTTATTGTTGGTGCTGGAGTTGGCTTCAAAATTTTGGAATGAATTTCTACACAGGTTCTTGTAGAAGCTTGGGAAAATTCTTATGCTGAATTTCAAAAAAGCTATCCATGAAGCAATATTCAACAACAACTTAATCAAAAACTTGAAGAACAAAAAACAATTCTTATTCAATATGTTCAACAATGACTCAAAGACCGTGTTTTGAAATTATTTTCGTTTCCGTCTTCAACACCAACTAATTAATCTACTGACTATTTTCTTAAATATTCTATACATACAGGATATTATATTTTAAAATATATAAAATTAATTGACTTTTTAATTTTTATCATTATAAGATTTTCTTGTTATACAAAAACTAAAAGACAAAAATAACATAAATCTAATTCTATGAAAAAAGGTAAAGTTGATGTACTTGTTGGCCTCCAATGGGGCGATGAAGGCAAAGGTAAAATAATAGATGTGCTTGCTCCAGAGTACAATATTATAGCTCGTTTCCAAGGAGGTCCTAATGCAGGACATTCTCTGGAGTTTGGTGATATTAAGTTTGTTACTCATCAGGTTCCGAGTGGTATCTTTTGGGAGCATATTACCAATGTAATCGGTAACGGAGTCGTTTTGGACCCTGTTAAATTCAAAAAAGAAGTAATGGATCTTTCAAAGCACATTCCTTTGGATGATATATGCAAAAGAATCGTGATTTCACATGAAGCTCATTTGATTTTGCCTAGTCACCGATGGTTGGATGCAGCAACAGAAAATGCAAAAAGCGATGATACCAAAATTGGGACTACTAAATGTGGTATCGGTCAGACGTATACTGATAAAGCTGCTCGAATTGGGCTTCGTACACAGGACATTTTCAAACAAAGCTTCAAAGATGATCTCCATCAACTTGTGGAAAAACACAATAAATGTGTAACGAGTTACGATGAAAATTTTTTCTTTGAACCCGAAAAACATGTGCAGGAACTCCAAGATTTGGATGATGCTATCGAATTTTTGAAGAAATTCACTATCATTGATGTCCCTTTGTATCTCAACACTGCTCTTCTGGAAGGTAAAAATGTTCTTGCTGAAGGAGCTCAAGGGACATCATTGGATATTAATTTCGGTGATTATCCTTTTGTAACCAGTTCGAGTACAGTAAGTGCTGGAGCCTGTATAGGACTTGGTATTCCTCCACAAGCCATTGATCAAGTCTTCGGTTTGGTTAAGGCATATGCTACTCGCGTAGGTTCCGGACCATTTCCAACAGAATTATTTGACGAAACTGGTGAATTACTCCGCAAAAAAGGAAATGAATTTGGTGCAACTACCGGCCGTCCAAGACGTTGTGGTTGGTTGGATTTGGTTCAGATCAAAAGAGCAATTATGCTCAATGGCGTAACTCAATTGGTTTTGTCCAAAGCAGATGTTTTAGATTCTTTCCAGGAGGTCAAAATTTGTGCTGATTATGATCAAGATCAGCAACCTGTTTATAAAGGATTTCCTGGCTGGGAGTATGTTAACGACTGTTGGAATGACGGAGAAAAACCGTATTTCTCTCCAACTTTTTCACTCTTTCAGTTTTTTATAGAAAAGAAAACTGGCGTGAAAATTACTATCATTTCTACTGGTCCCAAGAGAGATCAACTGGTAAAATTGTAAATATTATTTGTACATGTAGAGAAGCTATCGTTTTTGGTAGCTTTTTTTTATTTTCATTTATTTTTTGTCAAGTATAAACTAGTATATTATGCTTGAATTCATATCTATTTTTGTTATATTTTGATCTGTTCGTGATTTTTTATATATTAAAATATTTTATGTCAGAATCTATTCCTCTTCTTTGAACCGTAGTTCAACATCCTATAGAAACAGAAATTAGTGAATCATATATTAATTATGCAATGTCTGTTATTTCTTCTCGTGCACTGCCAGATACAAGAGATGGATTTAAACCAGTACTTAGGAGAATTCTGTATGCAATGTATCAAACAAATAATTTTTACAATCAAAAACATAAAAAATCAGCAAGAATTGTTTGAGAAGTAATGTGAAAATACCATCCACATGGAGATAGTAGTATTTATGAAGCAATGGTTCGTATATCTCAGCCATGGTCTCTTAGATATCCTCTTGTAGATGGACAAGGAAACTTTTGATCAATAGATTGAGATAGTCCTGCTGCCATGAGGTATACAGAAGCAAGACTTACTAAAATAGCTGAAGAAATGCTAGCTGATATAGAACAAGATACCGTTGATCGAAGACCTAATTTTGATGGATCTTTACAAGAACCTATTATGTTACCAACTAAATTTCCAAACCATCTTTGTAATGGTACTATGGGTATTGCTGTAGGTATGGCAACAAACATGGCACCCCACAACCTTAATGAAGTAATTGATGCTTGTTTATTACTTTTGGAGAAAGAAGGAAAAGAAATAGAAACAATAGATGAAAATTGACAAACAATAACATCTCTGTATAGTGTTTCTATAGATGATATTATGGAAATTATTAAAGGACCAGATTTTCCTACGGGATGATTTATTTTTGATTCTAATAATATCAAAGAAGTGTACAGGAGAGGTAAATGAGGTATTGTTGTTAGATGAAAAACACATGTAGAACAAGGTAAACATGAATCTATTTTGGTTATTGATGAAATACCTTATATGGTAAACAAGTCTAGTTTAGTTGCTAGAATTGCTGAACTTGTTGTTGATAAAAAGATTGATTGAGTTACTGATATTAGAGATGAATCAAGTAAAAATATTATTAGGATAGCTATTTATTTGAGATCAGGTGTTGATCCTGATCAAGTTTTGGTACAACTATTCAAGAGTACAGAACTACAAACAAATTTTAATGTAAATAATGTTTCTTTGGTAGAATGAGCTAAACAACCTAGATTATTAAATATCAAAGATTTATTGATGGAATATGTTGTTTTTAGAAGACAAGTTGTTTATCGTAGATCAGTATTTCAACTCAAAAAAGCTAATGATAGACTTCATATTTTGGAAGGTTTACAAAAAGCTATAAGTATTATTGATGAAATTATTGATACTATCAAAAAATCCGAGACTAAACCTGAAGCTAAAACAAATTTGATAGATAAATTCTGATTTTCTGAAATGCAGGCAGAATATATTTTGATGATGAGATTACAATCTTTGGTTGGTCTTGAAATTCAAAAGATTACTGAAGAAATTGAAGAAAAAAAGAGACTTATTGAATATCTTGAATGAATTATTGGTGATCCAATCAAGCTTGATGGTGTAGTTGCTGATGAAATGAATTATATGAAAGACAAATACGGTGATGAGAGAAAAACAAAACTTTCTCAGGACCTTAGTGTTTATAACATTGCTTCAAGTTTGAAAGCTTTTAAAGATGCAGCTGATAGAATCAAAGAAGATGTTATTGTTTGGATTGGAAATGATTATTCTATGAGAGTTCTTTATCAATCAAGAATTCAGGTAATACCTGATGAAACTTTGGATCTTATTTATACACACAATCAAGATAAACTAATTATTATTACCGATATTGGTGAATTAGTTGTTCAAAGACTCAAGGAATTTGGAAGTTTTGTAATGAAACAAAACGCTATTAACCTCAAATCACACTTTGGGCTCAAATGAAAAATTATTTTTGCAAAAACATTACATTTTGAATTCAATTATTTGGTATTTTTAACCAATAAAAATAGTATTAAAAAAGCAAAAAAAGAGCTTGTTCTTTCTTTCAAAAAATTTCCTACTACTATTATGAAACTTGAAGATAAAGAGAAAATTCTTGATGTTTCTCCAGTTAATGACAAAGATGATCTCTGTATCATTACAAAACAATGACGAGGATTATTATTCAAATCAGATGATATTAGACCTATGGGAAAAACAGCTGGTTGAGTAAAGGCTATTGAACTTCAAGAAGGTGATGAAGTAGCTAATATGTTTATCCACAAGGATGAACCATTTGTCTTGGTACATTCTGATAAAAACTGAAAACTACTTAGTCTTGAAGATCTTAGAATACGAAAAAGAGCCAGAAAATGACAAGTAATAATGACAGGAAATGAAAAATTGGAAGGTGGAATAAGTATTGTAGAATGAGCTATTAGAATCAGATTTGAAGATTGATCATTAATTACGTTACATTCAAATAATATCCGTTTGGACGAACCAGAAACTCCATTACATAAAATGGTAGAAAAACATATTGATATTATTTATAGACCTTGGGAAGAAAAAGAAGAAAATCTTAGATATAAAGAAGAAAGAAAAAAAGCTGAAAAGGAATCAGAAAAAATGGATCAATGACTTTTTGCCAGCGATGATGAAGAAAATAGTGAAGATACTAATTCTTCAATAGAAATATCTGAATAATTTTTTTAAATTTTTCTTGGATATTCTTATGAAAAAAATAATAATTCCATCATTGATTGGAATAAATCTTGTTCTTATTCTTATTTTTTCTTTTTTTCTAATAAAAAACGAATGAAAAGAAAATATATCTTGAAATCTTATCATAAGAGATTCATTAGAAAAATTACTTATTGATTGATCTGCTAATGTAGCACCTCTTGTTGTACAAATTACTGCCAAAGATAATTCTTTATACTATCAAGAAGAAAATAAAACATCTGTTGTTGAAAAAGATTGAACGCTCAAAAAATGAAGCGGAATTATTGTCTCCAAAAAAGGATATATTATAACCAATAAACATGTTATTGATAACAAAGATTTACAATATACAGTTATTACTAGTAATGGTTTATCTTTTCCTGTAAAGAAAATTTGGACGGATGCTGTCATAGATATAGCTGTTCTTTCTGTTGAAGCTGGGACATGATTTGAATCTGAAGCTATATTTATTGAGGATAATAAAAATACAGCGGTATGACAATTTGTTCTTGCTATTTGAAATTCACTTTCAGAATATACAAATACGGTTTCTTTTTGAATTATTAGTTGAAAAGCAAGAAAAGTAGATATAGATACTACTGATTCTATTTCTTATTATGCTTGATTATATCAAACTGATGCAGCATTAAATCCTTGAAATAGCTGATGACCTCTTGTAAATCTTTCTGGAGAAATTATTGGTATGATTACTGCTATTTCTCGTTGAGGTAATAATATATGATTTGCATTGCCTTTGAATCAAAAATTTATAAGAAGTACCCTTGCTCTTATTGAACAATATAACGATATTATTAGACCATATCTTGGAATTTCTTATATAGATCTTTTGACATGAGCAAAAGTAGATATTATAGCGTCTGATTCTCCTCTCTCATGATATATCAACGTCTGAGATAGTATTACTGCCATAGATAATAATACAATTTCTTTGGAAAATCCACTACTTTATTCTCTTTATATGTACAATCCGTGAGATACAATTGTTTTTACTGTCGATAATTGATATAAAAAAAGCCAATTTTCAATAACTTTATCAAGTAAATTGCTATAATTATGTATTTTTTGATTAAAATGTAAATTTCTTTTTTTTCTTTATAGAATGAATATTTGAAAAATATATTTTTTTGAGTAATCTTAGATAATATGTATTTTATCTCTTATATTGATATATATTCATGAACGCATACATTCCAGAACAACTGCTTGATGAAATCGAACAACTTAAAGAACTTAATAAGTTTGATGAAGCTATGAAAAAAATAAATTCTATTCTTGTTAAAGATCCTAATAATGAAGACGCTCTCTTACAAGTTACCGATATTCAATATAGACAGTGAGAAATAGGAAAAGCATCTAAAGCAATAGATTTTCTTAATGCGAAAAAAAATAATGAAGATCCTTTGGGATTATACATAAAATGAGTTCTGGAAATGGAAAAAAACAATTGGTTACATGCAAAACAATTTCTTAGAAAAGCATTGGAACTTACCAATGCAGAAAATCATGAAATCATCAGATGTTATTGACTTTGTGAATACTGGTACGGTAATAGAGAAAAATGAATAAATCTTCTCAAAGATTCTTTTTCTATTAATAATAAAGATGCTGAAGTTGTTTTTAATCTTATTGAGCTCTATATATTAGAACAAAAATATAAAAAAGCTAAATGAATGATTTCATATTTCTATAAAAATCATAAAAATTTACAAACTATAGATAAAGATATAGAATATTACGAAAATAAAATTGCATTATTTGATAAATTTATTAATACTCAACATATGTTTACTCCTTTATCTTTATTATAACCATGAAAATTTTTGACAATCTTTTAGAAAAAGATATTAATCGTCTTTTAAAATATCATCGAAAACAATTACTTGGGATGTGAATTATTATATGATTTCTTTTGTTTTTGTTAAATATTTTTGTAGGGATCACTAGTTATACTAATTGATTAAGTGATACCTTAAAAGAAAAATTATGAATCTATTTTTATATAAAAGATGATCCAGCTATCCAAAATACTAATTATAAAAGAATTATGGATCTTCAAAAAAATCTTCAAGATAAATGATTTAAAGTATCTTTCTCTTCAAAAGATGACGCAATGAAATTTTTGGAGAAGAAAATCCCTGATATTGGTGAAAGTTTTGAAAAATTTTGAATTAATAATCCTCTTCCTTCTACTTTATATGTTATGTTTACCTCAAACAAAGAATATGAAACACTGAGAAAAATAATTATTCAATACAAAGATATTATACTTAATATACAAGATATACCTCAAGAAAATACTATTAAACAACAAGAAAATAGAATTCTGAATATAATTAATGTTAATAATTTTGTTATTACTACTTCAGTAATTATTGTTATCTTTTTGATTCTTATAATTTTTACTTTTCTTGGATATCAAAGTAAATTTATGTCTATTTATTTCAAAAAAAATATTGAAATAAAAAAATTATTATGATGATCACACTTGGATATTATCAAAGAATTTATTATTGTAAATATATCAACATTATTAATCTGATTTGTTATTTGTACTTGATTATTGATTATTAGTCGATCAATATTTAGTGTCTCACTTTATGAACTTTTTTCTATTTGATTGTTGGAAATTTTTGCACAGTCCCATATTGGGTTTGTGTTCTTATGATTTTTCTTAGAGATTATTTTATTTATTCTTTTTAGTATTTGATTTTCTTATTTAGTTGTTCGCTCTCTAAAAAGATAAACTATAAAAAATAAAAATTAAAAAAAAGACAAACTAGTATGTTGTCTTTTTTCGTTTATATAGTTTAACAAGCTATTTGAATTCCAGGACTCATAGTAGAAGAAATCACTATTTTCTTGATTAATTTTCATTTTACTCAAACTGGTTTACTTTCTTCAACAGCTTTAATAAAAGATTCTATATTTTCTTGAAGTTTTTGTGAATCAAATGATTTTTTTCCTATAGGAGCATGAATATTTCCTGTTTTATCTAATTTGAATTCGATTTTACCTTTCTTTACTTCTTCTACAGCTTGAGCTAGATTTTGTACCACAGTTCCAGCTTTTGGAGACGGCATCAATCCTTTTGGACCAAGTTGTTTAGCTACAACAGCCAAATCTCTAATGTGTTCTGGTGTTGTTATCAATATATCAAAATCAAATTTTCAAGCTTTAATATCATTTAAAATAATATCACTTCATACAATATCAGCACCTGCTTTTTTTGCATCAGCTCATTGATCTTCTGGAACAAACACAGCTATTTTTTTACTTTTTCCTGTTCCATGAGGTAAAATTGTTGTAGATCTGATCATTTGATCATTATATTTTGGATTTGCAAAAGTTTTAATTGCAATTTCAATAGTAGGATCAAATTTTACATAAGAAGTTTGTTTTACCAATTCAACTGCATCTCCAATAGAATACAATTTTAGAGAATCAACATGTTTTTTTGATTCTACATACTTTTTTCATTTTTTTGCCATTTGTTGTAATAATAAATAATAAAAGTGGTCGTAGCGCCTCGCAATACTCTGCGAGTCTGCCACTGAAATATATAATGTATAGTTTATAGAATAAACTACTAATTATAAACTATTTAATAGCTCATTTTTCTACGTCAACTCACATATTTTTTGCTGTACCAGCAATTGCTTTGATCATAGATTCGATATCTTCTGTATTCATATCTCATTTTTTGAGTTCTACAATTTCTTCAAGATCTTTTCTTGTAAGTTTACCTATATTTTTTTTATTAGGCTCACCTGATCATGATTTTTGATTTATTTTCCACAAAATAAGATTTGATGTTACTGGTTTTCCCAATTCTAATGTAAATGTTCTATCAGCAAAAATAGTTAATTTACATTTAATTTTTACGTCTATACCACCAAAAGATTTCATCATATCCATTGTTTTTTCGTTGAATTCTTTTGTAAATTGACCAATATTAACTCCATTTGCTCATAGCATAGGTCCTAATGGTGGAGATGGTTGTGCTTTCCCAGCAGGAATTTCTAAAGATAAGATATTCATAATTTTAGCCATTTTTTGTATATAGTTAATCGATAAATAATTGTTTTATATATAATTTTGAATTGTGATATATTTCATAATCAATTTGAATTAACCAGGAATCTTTGTTTACTTCTGCTAATATAATAACTTTTTTATTTTTGTATTCTGGAATATTTATAAACATAATTTTATCTCAAAACAATTTATTTTCCAAAATTTCCTTTTCGGTAGTCATTGTATATGTACTTCATCAAAGTGATTTTACTATTTCATCGAGTTTATATTTTTTGGGATCCAAAAATACATAATAAATGTTTTTTGCATCTTTGAGAGCATATTGATAACTAATTCATAATTTTTCAGCCACTTCTACTCTTCAATATCGCAAACTTGTTCCTGATAGTACAATAATTTTATTAGATGTCTTTTGACCAGTACTTTCATTGATTTCTCATTCAAATAGTGAGGTTGTTCTTTTTGTTGTTCAATCTTGATTATCTCATGTTTGTTGTCAAGTCTGTTTTCCTGTATTATTTTGATCTGCCAATAATTCATTCTGAATTAATGTTTCTGATAATGGATTTTCGTCGTATATAGTAGTTTCTCATGTAGAATTAGTTATTGATCATTTGGTTTGTTCATATTCATTACTACTTGCTAAGGTAAGCTGTTCTACTATATCATTACCTTTTATCTGATATAGTAATAAATATACAATCATTAATGCGGAGAATAAGACTATCATAGAGAATCTAACTACATGTAATTCTTTTTGATGCATAGTGATATCAAAGGATAAAACATGGAGAGATAGAGAAGCAAAAGGTAGAATCTGGGCATCTTTCAAACTGACTTCTACACTTTATCTATCTATAGCTATAGAAACTTAGCTCATAAGCTCAATTTTATCTACATCAATCACAACTGGCGTCAATCTTCATAACATTTCTACATTAACAATTGCATTTCCTTTTTCTTCATCTATATTTTTAACAACTCACTTCATTCATTTAAAATCTCAAGTCTTTAATAATACTACATCTCATATTTTGTAAGGTATTATTAATTCTGATCTTTCTTGGGATTTTTCTATTTGTTTTATTATGTTTGTATACTCATCATCTGTCAATGGTATTGGACGTGTTTCTGCTCATACTATCAATCTTACTCCAGGTGTGTTTCTAATTACATACCATATTTTATCGTTCATTTTTGATTTAATAAAGACATATCATGGATATAGTTTCTTTATTTTTACTATCTTTTCTCATTTTTTGATAGCATATTCATGAACAACTGGTGACATAAAATCAACAACATCTAGTTCTAATTCTTGTTTTTTAATTCTTTCTTTCAAATTTTCTATAACTAGTTCTTCTTGTCCAGCTATTACACTGAGTACGTACCATTTGTGAGAGTTATCCTCTATTTGTCTTTTAATTTCAACAGTATTTACTTCTGTTTTTTGCATATCTATAGTATTAAAATCATAAAATGTATTATTGCATTATACTATAAAACCGTTTATATAATCATGTAAAAATAGTATCATAAAGTACAAAAACAATTCCAGAAATAATTACAGCAACAAAAATAGAAATAGTAATAGTTATAATATCTTTTTTTGTTGGGTGTTTTAATTTTTTGATAGTTTCTATACTATCATAAATAAACTTCATCATTACAAAAAAAATTATGTATAAAGAAACGTCTGTATTTTTTATTAATTTACTTCTCTTTTGCAAGAGAAAAAAACAATTTATGCAACCATACAAATATATCATTGTTCGTTCGTTGTAGGAATATCAAAATCACTAGTATGAACATACGATATTAATTCAGATTTTTTTTTATATTTTTTAATAATATTTATATATGTATTGCCGAGTCGATTAGGATTTGGTTTGTATATTTTTTTTGATAATACATGTTCTATCATTACAAGATCTTCATTTTTTGATTTTTTACGACTTTTTTGTTTTGAGTTAGTACTTATACATATGATTCAATACTCTGTTTTTAGTATTTCATTTAATTTTTTTGTAGCATCTTTTGTATTTATATTTTCTCAAATTCATAAAATTATAACTGTTTTACATTGAGTAAGAAGTCTTAGATATAATAATTGATCGTATATTTCTCAAGGAATAGATTCTATTCTCTTTGTTTCTGTTATTCATATATTGTGTATTTCGCGTCACCAGATTAAAAATTTTTCTTGTTCTCAATAATACATTATATCATTTGGATATTCTTTTTGCTGTGAAATTATACAAATATTTTTTAATGATTTATCCAAAAATAAATATCACGCAGCTTTGAGATATCCTGTATATAATTCTGATCATGAAGGTATATATGCATGCTGGTATATTTTTTTAGGCAAATGTTTTTCTTTTGTTAAGATTTTCCCTGCATGAACTATGTATGAAACTAATTGGTGTCTTTTTTCGTCTGTCAGTATCATTGATGGTCTTAGTAATTGAAATTATGATTTTTGAATACTTCTCATGATTTGAAGTACAAATCTATCTGCTAATCTATAACGTTTTTCTCGTTCTTCATTTGACATAAATACTACATATACAATTTCTATAAAATAATCTCTGAATATAGTATTTATTTCATCTTTTATTTGATCTATTTGAGGTTTTTCTGCATTTTTATAAATTACAACCAAATCCATTTCAAGATCAATTCAAAATCTTTTTCCAAAATAATATTTATCTATTATTACTTCATAGGTTTTGAATAATTGAATTAGTTTTTGTTTAAGGCCGAAAAAAAATATATCTCTAATTTTATCAAAAAAATCAATTTTAAGAGATATAGATCGTCATTGTCCCTCTTTGTTTACATCAATAACTCAAGCTTCTTCAAGAGCATCAACTTGTTTTTTGATTGCAGGAAATGTTCGTTCTAATTCACTTTCAAGAGCTCTCATAGAAATTCATTGTCTCCTAAAGAGTAAATATTTTAAGATATCTACCTTTGTTTTCGAGCCAAAAAGTTTTTCAAGATTCATGAAAAACACATAAATATAAAAATTGCACAAATGATTTGGTATTTATTTACCCAAAAATTACAAGAGCAAACTTTTTTTAATTGCTTTTTACGCATAAAACTTTAAATAGATACTATTTCTTTTAGTATCGATTTTATCAGAAATAATTAAAATATGTCCGTATACACTCCTGCAATGCAGCAATATGTTGATATAAAAAAACAATGTTCTGATTGTATTCTTTTTTTTCGTATGGGAGATTTTTATGAAACTTTTTTTGAAGATGCTACCATTGTTAGTAAAATTTTAGATCTTGTACTTACCAGTAAAAATAAAGACTCAGAAAATCCAATCCCTATGGCTTGAATTCCCTATCATAGTATTGATAAATATATACCTAAACTTATTACTCATGGACTCAAAGTTGCTATAGCAGAGCAAACTACAGATCCTATTCCAGGTAAAATTGTGGAAAGAAAAATTACTCAAATCATTACTCCATGAACTTTTATTCAGGAAACAAAAAAGTCATTTACGTATATGCTTGCAGTATGTTTTGAGCCTACCAAGCTTTGATATAATTTTCATATTGCATGGGGTGATTTTTCACTTGGGGAATATTTTACAAAAAGCTTTGCAAGCATCGATGAATTACAAAAATTTGTTCAAATTATCAATCCCGTAGAAATTATCGTTGATATAGAATTTCCCAACAAAGATGAACTCACTACCCTTCTAAAAAGAAATCAGAATTGTTTAATTTCAATATATGATGTACCTCATAGATACGAAGAATATTTGGTTAATAACTGTAAAATTCAAACATTAGCTAGTTATGGAAAAGCTGTTGAGGAAGGAAGATGACAGGCTCTAGCTCTTCTTTTTTCATATCTACAAATGACACAACAAACAAATCTGACAAATATTTCACGTATAGCATTTCATAGTACAGACAATGTAGTATTATTGGATGAAGTTACATTAAAAAATTTGGAAATATTTTCTTCTAGTTATGAATGAAGCGAAAAATATAGTCTAATTTGAATTTTGGATACAACAAAGACTTCTGGATGATCAAGGCTTTTACGCTTTTTATTAGCCAATCCTATCAATGATTTTGATCAACTTACCTACCGTTTATCTCAGATTCAATGGTATTTTGATCATGAAATAGATACACTCAAAATTCATCAGCAATTATGAAATGTTTTTGATATTCCAAAAATTATCAGTAATCTTCTCTACAAAAAACTTATTGCTTCATGATTTATTAAAATCAGAAATACCCTTAAAATATTTTTTGAACAAAATTTTATGCGTCAAGAATTAGAACGTATTTGATTATCTCAAGAAAAAGAAACTATTATCCAAGATTTTTATATCAATCTCCAAAACACTCTAAAAGATGATGATGAATTTTCTGATGATATAAATTTTATTCGTGATGGTGTTGATCAAGAAATTGATAATCTTAGAGAAATAGCATTTCATTCTGATAAACTGCTTGTTGATTATCAACAATTTTTGGCAGAAATAACAAAAGTATCCAATGTAAAAGTTAAATTCATTATCAATCAATGATATTTTATTGAAATAACAAATAAGGATGTTGAACAATTTGAAACCAGACTTCTTGAATATAAAAAAAATAATTTAGAAGATTTAAAATCTGATTTAATTCGTAGAAATACGTTAAAATGAGGACAAAGATATACATCTCCTTACTTAGATCAACTTCAAGAGGATATTTTGGATGCAAAAGCTCAATTAATAAAACAAGAATTTAGCCGTCTCGCTCATTTACAACAAGAAATGGCAGAAATTATAGAAGAATTTACGGAGTTTACCTCCAAAATTTCATGGCTTGATGTGTTTACCTCTCAAGCTTTGCTTGCTAGGCAATATAATTATAAAAAACCTATTATTGATACTTCTTCTACTATAGAAATTATTGAATGAAGACATCCTGTGATAGAGAAATTTCTGCCTCAAGATCAACAATTTATAGCAAATACCCTAAAATTTGGAGACCATGATGATTTTTTGCATATTATTACTTGACCAAATATGGGAGGTAAATCTACATATCTTCGTCAGAATGCTTTGATTATTTTAATGGCCCACTCAGGATTTTTTGTACCAGCAAAAGAGGCAAAAATATGATTGATTGATGCTCTCTTTGCTCGCGTATGAAGCGGTGATGTTATTGCAAAAAATCAATCTACCTTTATGACAGAAATGATAGAAGTTTCAAATATATTACATAATGCTACACTAAAAAGTTTTGTGATTTTTGATGAACTTGGACGTTGAACTTCTACATACGATGGATTGGCATTAACAAAAGCAATATTAGAATATATAGTCCAAAAAATCAAAGCAAAAACATTGATTGCGACTCATTATCATGAATTAATTCAGCTTGAATGAACATTGCCTTGAGTAAAAAATTATAGTGTAAGTGTTTATGAAACTGAAAAAGAAGTTATTTTTATGAAAAAGATTATTGCATGATGAGCTAGTAAAAGTTATGGACTTGATGTAGCTAAACTAGCGGGAATTTCACCAATGATTATAGAAAGAGCAAAAGAAAATCTCAAACAATTAGAGACCAAAAAAGCATCATTTCCACAGTATAGTAGCGACAATCTTTTTGTTCCATCAGTACCGCAAAATGATCCTCGTTTTGAAAAAATAAAAACATTGATAGATAGTTACGATGTCAATACTATGACACCATTGCAAGCATTACAATTGTTGGCCAAGATTAAAGATTGTTAATTTTTATATATTTTCTTACCATGACTCGAATTTATATTTTACTTATCTATTTTGTTTTAATTAATCTCGTGACCTTTATTGTACGAGGAATTGATAAATGGAAAGCTAAAAATAATAAATGGAGAATTAAAGAGAAAACGCTCCTCTCTTTTGTATGAGCTGGTTGATGGATTGGTGCATTATTTGCTATGCAACAATTTCGTCATAAAACTATTAAAGGAAAATTTTTAATCTGGTTTTGGTTATGGACTGGATTATGGATTATTGGATTATTTATTGTATGAATACTATTTGGATAGAAATCATTAATTATAAATTATTCTTCCTCTGCTTTAGTTATATCTATTGGCATATTAGGGAACCATGTTTTATATTCTTCATCATTAACTATAGTAATGTTTTTAGTATTTTCTCTTAAATAATTAAGCGACGGTTTATCTTCAATTATTTCTCAAGTAGATATTTTATATCATTGAATCAATCAATATTTATAAACAAATATATTTTCTCAATCAACATAAAATTCCATTCTACCTAACAAAGATATTGTCTTTTTGGGTGTAGAGATTGAATCCATCTTTTCCATAGAGTATAATAAATATATAAAGTTTACTCATTTTAATGTATCTTTTTATTCTTCTTAATCAATATTTAATATTTGTGTTCTATACCTGTTCTTTCTTGATATTTATAAATATAATGTTGATTTATTTGTATTTCTAATTTATTAAGCTTTTCATTTAACTTTGCTATATGAATATTATCTTCTTTATATAATTCAAGTTCTCTTCTTATATCATATATATTAGTGGTTGATCTTTTTTCTCACATAAATGGAAGCTCAAATTTATTGTCTATTTTACCATCTTTTTTGATCTGTGAAAAAAGAATACGATCCTCAGTTGTTATTGATTCATATTGATTATTTCCCATATCTATATAATTTGTATTTACTTCGATTCATTCATGTTTTGCAGTGTGACTTTCTAGTGTATGTAATTGCGTTTCTACAACAAATCATGAAGGTAATTCAAATTTCATAATCATATCAATTGCATAATTACTATTTATTCTATTTTTTATACTTACTTTTCATTTTTTCAAATAATCACTTTGAAGCATTTTTTCTATACCTACATTCATTTCATCTATAGTATTGAAAATAATTGTTGTTCTCAAAAAATCCGTTAATGCGTTAAAATCTCATTTTTCATCAAAATTTATTTTATTTAATATACGATCTATACCTTTATCTTCTCTATTTTTTATTTCATATTTTTCTATATCATCAGGCTTTTTACCGCCAGATATAGTAGCAAGTACATTTGTTATATATCTAAATTCTTGTACATTTGATTCTGCAATATCAAAAAGTTTATTTATGATTTTTTTTTGAAAATTTACTATATCAGGAGTGGCTTCCATATTTTCTTTTATTTCTGTAGAAGATTTATCAATTAATCGTTTCTGATATAAATTATATTTTTCCAAAAATTCAGAACTAACCTCTGGTTCTAATTGTGGGATTTCATAAGAATGTTTAAGATTATCTTTTTTTGCCTTAGAAAGAAGTTCAATTGGAATGTTTTTCAAATCAGGTAGATTATTACTATTAATAGACTCATTTTGATTTATTTCTTCTGTTTTTGGTCAATCATTGTGTTGAGATCTGGATCTTACAAGAAATTCTTCTATTTTTCATAATGTTTTAGGTGAAGGTATATAACCAAATCCAGGAATTCTAAATTTCCGTGAAAAACTATATAATTCTTCACCTATAAACTCTTTTTGCTTTTCTGTATAATTATTAAAATATTCTACATAATATTTTATATCATCTACTGAAAACTTCGAAGCTACTCCATGTAAGATATCTTTAGTTGCGTCAGGATATTCTTTGTCATTAATAGTTGCTAATTCTGGATTTAATTTAATATATTCTTTCAATACTTGACCTAAAAATTCATTAGAAACAAGAGGATTGGCTTTTCTATATTTTTCTGCCATAAGTATCTCCAGTTTTTGAGAATTCATTGATGGTATATGTTTATAATTCTGAGAAATAGACAATCCAATCTGTTCACCAAACAATTCTGATGGATGAGCATTTGGTTCGTTTTGATAGATTTTTAGTAATTCAGGAGTTAAAATTGATTCCAATTGTGAAGTAATATTTTCGGAATCTACTTTTTGATTAATATTTACTGCTTCTAAATTATTTCAACTATTTTGATTTATTGATAAATTCGCAGTTTCCAAGTCATTTAAAATAATTTGAGCTTGTTCTATACTTATTCATATATCGAGTTTACCATCAATTATTTGATTCAATTTTACTTTATAATCTATGTATCTTGACTGATCTGATACAATCCACTGTTTGATTTTTAAATTATTTACAGTAAGTGTTGCTGTATTGAGAGATCATTTTCCTGAAACTATTCCTGTTGTCAATGCAGTCAAAACTGCCGTAGTACCAAAATCTGCCCAAGTAATACTAGTTTCAAACTGAGTGCCTATACTATCATTTGTAATTTTGTTAATAAGTCTTTCAGCTGCAAATTGCAAAGATTCCTGAGTAACTTCCTCTCCCATTTCTTTTGATATATTTTTTACAAAAGCATTGGCTATAGCTTTTGCTCACTGTTCTTTCCCAAGTTGTTTTAAAGCTAATTTACTTATATTTTCAAAAAACATATCATTTGGCGCTATCATTTCCAATGAAGAACTTACTAATGTTTGTATTATGGCATAATTCCATGCTGTTTTTTCATCTAATCATTGCTGTAATCATGATTGAAATGAATTTGGTAATCACTGCATAGTTACCCAAGTAAACAATCATCATTTCGTTGCTAGTTGTTGGGAAATATTGAGTCACAATTTTAATCCTCATATTGTTGTTCATTTTGCTATAGCTCCAGCACCACTCAATAAAACAAGCATATTCGTTACTGAAGATCAGAGATGAGCCGTACCATTATCAAAATTAAGATTCCATTTACCTTCTTTTACTGGTGGTTCTTTTTGTATTGTCGATTGCCCTATTTTGAGAAAATTATTTCGCTTTTCTGCACGATCTGATTGTGCAGAGAGTTGATTTTCGTCTTTGTAGGAAGTCATTGCCAATATTCCTAGTCAGGTTCCTACTCATATTGTAGCATCTACAATACCATTCCACGCTCAAACAAGAATATTTGCTAAAAAATATCCTTCTGGAATAATTTTCATAAAATTCCATATTTTATCTGTTTGTAACTGTTTTTCTTTTTGCTTTACTAAGATTTGCTTCACATTTGGAAAAATAAAAGATTCATTACTTTTTCATTGTATTTCATTTGCTAATTTGTTTGCTAACAGAGATACTCTTTGTGATCTTATTTGTATTCATGAATTTTGGACTTCTTGTATATATGTTGTATACCTTGAAAGAGAACTATCTGTGATAAGTAAATCAGATTTTTTTTGTTCTAATTTTTCCATATATGTGGATAATCTTTGCATAGCTGGCAGAAATCAGGTATATTTGGTTTGTATTTTATTTATTTCTTTCATTGTTTGTTCATATTTTCATATAATTTTTTTGTCGTATTTTTGTAACAAAGTATCGTAAGAATTACCGTATTGGAGTGTTAATTCTACGTATGAAAAATATTCTTTAATTTTTTCTTCAGAATCATTTTCTGGATATTCATGCTCAGCTAAATATGTTAAACTTTCTTCATATTTATAGTCTTTTGAAAGATTATCTCTTTTTTGTATATATTCTTTATACAACTGACTATCTTTTTGAAAATCATTTGAATTTCTATATCCGTTCTTTTTGAGTATATCAGAAACCTCTGTATTATATCAACGTATCATAGTTTGATCTTTTATATATTCTGGATATTGATTTTCTATCATCCATGTAAAATATTCAGAACATGCAAAATATTCCCATCATCAATAAATTTCTCATGTGTCTTCTGATCATATTTTGGGATCTCTTATACCTTCAACTTTCTCATAAAATCAGTTCTTTTGCAGTAGCATATTGTTTTCAATTTGAAGCTCTTCTTGGTATTTACCTATTGATAGTGATATAATATCATATTTTATATATTCTGACCTTTCTCCTTCTGTTTTTTGTGCATATTTTTTAGTCTGATTTTCTAGTAATTTTTTATATTCATCTGGATATGAGGCTTTTACTCGATTTATCATATTGTTAAATTCTGTATCAATATTAAGATCTAACCTTGTTAGATTCGGTTTGTTTGTTATTTTATTTTCTACAATTTTTTCATACAAATTTAAAATAAGCTGTTCATCATCCGTTAATACTTTTTTGTTTAATAAATCTTTTTGTGCATTATAAAGGTTAGTTTCCAATGTTTTTTTGATGTTAATAGAATACTTTTGTAATTCATTTTTTAATATATTTATATTTTCTGATGTTCGGGAAAATTTTTTTATTTCATCCAATAAAATTTCTTGATTTTTATTTTGATCTATTTGTTTTAATACGTCTTGTGGCATACTTATATTTCAGATAAAATATTATCTAATTCTTGTTCTGAGTACATCTCTTGATCTTCTTGTTCTTTTATCTTTTTTATTATCTCTAATGATCTTTTTAATGATTGTTGTTGTATTTTAGAATTTGATCATTGTATCGCTATTTCAATAATTTTTATTAATCCATCGATCATATTGTCGTCTGAATAACTACTTTTTACTAATGCTAAAATTCATGGAGCAATATTCCAATCTCATTCTAATTTTTCTAAAATTTTTATAAGAATATCTTTTTTATTTATCATAATTTTTATTTATACTTAGCTAAATAAGCTATATTTGATTATATTGGTTTTTTCTTAAACAAAAAATAAATACACTTATATTTTATAATTTTAGATTGACTTTTTTTGATAAACTATTTTACAATTTTATTGTAGCAAAATTCAGGCAAGCTCTATTGAAATATCATTTATAATCAATATCAAAAAAATATTCTTTATTTATAAAACAACTATGAATATCCAAAAAAATATATTATCTTGGTATGAAAAAAAGGGAAGAAAGCTTCCTTGGAGAAATACCAGAGATCCTTATGCAATTCATATTTCTGAGGTTATGCTTCAACAAACACAGGTGGATAGAGTTATTCCCTATTTTCATCAATGGATGAAGGATTTTCCTAATTATCAAAGTTTGGCTAAAGCAAGCAAAACAGAACTTTTGAAGCATCGATCATGACTAGGATTCAATAGTAGAGCATTGAGATTGCAAACGTGTGCACAAAAAGTAGTCCAAGATTATAAAGGAATTTTACCAAAAAAAAGAAACCAGCTTTTATTATTGCCTTGAATTTGACCCTATACTTCAGCTGCAATTATGGCTTTTGCTTGGAATAAAAAAGTCTCTGTAATCGATACAAACATTAGAAGAGTACTTATCTTTCTTTATAAACTTTCTGAGAATATTTCTTTACAGGAGCTAGAAATCTTTGCTGAAAAAATAATCCCTCATGGAAAATCGCGTGATTGGCATAATGCTTTGATGGACTATGGAGCATTGGAATTGACTGCAAGAAAAACAAAAATAAAACCAATTTCTAAACAATCTAAATTTGAAGGGTCTGATAGACAAGTGAGAGGATGGATATTGAAATGGTTAACCAAAGATTCAACTACCCTCTCGATTTCTCGTGTACAAGAAGAATTTCCAAAAAAAAATATAAAAAAAATTATAGAATGAATGAAAAAAGAAAAATTACTCCTTATCAAACATACAAAACTTATTTTAGAATAATAAAAAAATGGGAGTAATACATCCCATTTCTAGCATTTATGCTAATTTTTTCTCAAAGAAAATTTGATTATAAGTCATTTTTTTGAATTTTGCTTCTTTTCTTTCTATAGAATAACAATCATTGGTTAAATAAAAGTTTACTGCTGCTCTTGCATACATTAAATCTGATGTTTCAATCCTTAATGTTGTCTTTCCTCTTCTTTTTACCTCTTTTAAAGTCCAATCAAAGAGATATTTTCCTATAGATTTTCTTCTATATTCTGGTATAATACCGAACCAACCTAACCAGTAGCAAAAACTACGATCTTTATTTTTGGTATATAATCCAGTGACGCCAACTATCTTCTTTGTTTTATTATCTACTAAGACCCAATACGCAAATTTATTCTGTTCCCCTATATATCTTTCGGGAAATACTGCTTTCTGATAAGCATTTGGAATCCACTCTTTTGCGTTAGGATCTGATTTAAATATTTCCAAGGCAACTTTTAATGCTTGGTGGTAATTTGAAGAAGACAATGTTTCTATGCTATAATCTTTCATATTTTTTGTTTTTGTTATTTTTATTATTATATATATATTTATTATTTTATCAATATATTATTTATTTTTATTTTTTAGTTGACTTTTAATATTCTTTTATATATATTTTCATTCATATGAAGTAAGTTCTTCGACGTTTTGTATCTATTTAGACTATCCTTAACGGTTCTAAGTAGACTTAATTATTTCATTCTGGTTTCTTTGTATAAAGAAAAAATTTTTAAGGAGTTGTAAGGCACCTGTGTTTCGCAGAAGTATCCCTTACACTCCTTTTTTTTGAAAAAACCCCATGCAAAAACACATGGGATTCATCGACTTGCAAGCTTTTAGAACATTTTGAAGACCGATTAACGTTGTCTTTTTTTAGTATTTTACCTAAATAGCTCAAGCCTCCCTGGAGGTTGACCTGCAAGGAATTGGTTCTCTGGCCAGCATTGATGTAATTATCGTACTGGTTCAATACCAGGTGTATATTTAAAGATTTTTGGGCTTTTTTCAACCGTTTATGGTTGCATTTACTATAAGAAAAATTACATAATTTATATGTTAACCGGATTATTTATACTTTTTTCGTTAAAAATGCTTTATTTTATTCCAACTCCTATCGGAAATAAAGAAGATATTACTTTTAGAGCTTTACGTATGCTTAAAGAATTGAAATATTTGTTTTGTGAAGATACAAGAACAACAATGAAATTATTGCATATGTACGACATAGATTTTTCTGATAAACAACTATCTTCACTAACTAGTTTCACTGATCAAAGTAAAATGAACCATTATCTCAATATTTTGAAAGAATATGATGCTGGTATAGTTTCTGAGGCGGGGACACCTGGATTATCGGATCCGGGGAAGAATTTAATACAACTTTGCAATGAGCACTGAATAGCGTATACGGTTTTACCATGAGCAAATGCTCTTGTCCCCGCCATCGTCTGATCAGGTTTTAATACTTCTTCTTTTGTGTTCTTATGATTTCTTCCACAAAAAAAATGAAGACAAACAATCTTAAAAAACGCAATAATTTCTGAAATTCCTACTTTTTTTTATGAGTCTGTTCATAGAATAGAAAAACTTTTTTCTGAACTTGAAAAATTAGGGTTTTCTGGTAAAATAAGTATTAGTAGAGAATTAAGTAAGTTATTTGAACAACAAATTACGTGATCATTCTCTGAAATATTTTGAATGATACAACAAAAACAAATATCTTTGAAATGAGAATTTGTAATTTGAATATATTGAAATATATAATACATAATTTAGTCAGATTATTTTTTCTTTGATGGTTTAAGTAATTTCATTACTTTTTGATGATTGGTTTTTATTTTAATGTCATATTTATTTTTTTTGTAGCTTCATCAATTATAGGTACAAGCAACTTTCTCATATGTTTGGGTATTTAATGGAAAATAATTACTTAATGGTTTACTTGATTCTTTTGCCTTTTCTGCCCAAAATGCAAGAAACAATTTTGTAGCATTTTTGGGGTGATAACATTCTCATTCTGTTAATCATAAATTTATTCTTGCTTTATATCCTGGAGATCATTTTG
Organism: uncultured Candidatus Peribacteria bacterium; assembly: GCA_964586005.1. Lineage (GTDB taxonomy): Bacteria > Patescibacteriota > Gracilibacteria > Absconditabacterales > Absconditicoccaceae > UBA5124. The sequence continues at coordinate 26,714 of CAZPFR010000005.1, forward strand.
TCATTAAAACATGAAAATAAGAAAATGAAAATGCTCTATGACTCATTCATTCTCGACGATGTAATTCAAATTTACCTAATTGATTATCTTCTGCCGAACCAGATTCACAGTATGCATATGTTAATAATGCTTCTAATATTTCTTCTCTTGTTACTTTTGTCAACAATTCTTTGATCATTGATTTATATTTTTCATTTTTTTCGATCTCCTTTATTGCTTGTTGAGCATAATATCAGAAATTTTCTATAGACATTATTCTCTTATCTTCTTCTATTGGAATTGGTATAAAAAAGTTACTCTCTCTTATATCTTTTTTTTCTATTTTTGAAATATCCATAGGGTTAATATTAAATGACGTTATTTTATTTTTGAGATTAATTTTTTTTTTATCAATTTGTTCTGCACGTTGATATATTGGATCTTTTAAGTAAGAAAATCCATCTATTTTCATTATTTTTCTTCTGATTTTTTCAAAATCAATACAATGTTTTATTTTTTCTTCGTTTACATGCATAGTATGTGGAAAAAAATCATCTTCATTTACTACATAAAAAATTAATCATGCATCTTTTATAAGAGTTACACTTTCTTTTTTACCATCAATTTCAATTTTTTTTGTTATTGTTTCTATTGATGATTTCTCTCTTTTACTTCGATATTCATAGTTATTTTCTGGACGAGAAAAATGATAGGTATATACTGATGGTTTTTCTTTCATTACTACAGCTTTTATATAGACAATATCACCTACATCAAAATTCTGATTTTTTTTTAGTTGTTGTTTTTTTTGGTCCAACATATTTTCAGGACTAACATTCGTATATTTATCTCATTTTTTAGCATCTAATGTATTAAATTTATTTGCTATTAAAAATGGATAATCTCATTTTTCCAGTTTATATTTGTAAATAGCAACATCATTTCATTGTTCTTTTCTTGTATTTACTAATTCAAAACTACTATTTTTACTATTGGTTTCAATAATATTACTTTTTTGAGGAGTATCTTTTTCTCATAAAGAAAAAATAGATATCAATGCAAGTGTTGTACCAGCAGCAAGACATTTGTACTTCAAAGGAATGTCTTTTATTTTTTCTAATGTGATTGATAATTGCTCCATAATGTTTGATAGATAAATAAGTTTTTTCTCTTGAAAAGGTAATATTTATTATTTATAATTATATAAAGTTTTATTTTTTTGTCAAATAATGAAAAAACAACAATGGTTTATTATTTGATGGATAATCGTAATTTTTTCTCTTATTTTTATTGGAAAACTATTTGGGGGTATTTCTTTTGAACAAAAAAATACTATTTCTCAGTTTTCTATAGACCAAAATATTTCTAATATAGAGCATATAACTGGAATATTATCTATTGCACCTTGAAATATTGATCAAATTTTATGATTCTTTGATAGTGCAAAAAACAGTATTGTTTTGCAAACCTATGAATTTACCGAAAAAAAATTTAAAAAACTTTTTGAAGATTTATTAAAAAGGAATGTGAAGATAAAAATAATTATGGAAGATAAAAAATATCAGCAATTCAAAAACACCTTCAAGGATATTCAGACTTCTTTTAGTTGATATAAAAATTTTGAAATAAAAAATGATAAACAAATGAAAACAACCTATATTCATAGTAAATTTGCTTTGATAGATAGTTGATTTCTTATTCAAACAGCAAATCTGACTCATTCTAGTTTTTTTTCGAATCGTGAATATTTTTTTTATAGTCAACATACATGAATTTATCAAAGTTTATCTACTATTTTTAAAAAGGATCGACAATGAGAATCAATAAAGTATACTGATATTCATCCAAATCTTTTGGTATGTCCTATAAATTGTAGAAATGTATTAGAATATTTGATTTCTTCAGCAAATACATCCATATTTATTCAAAATCAATATATTGAAGATTCTAATCTCCTTTGACTTCTGGGCGAAAAGATACAATCACTTTGATCCTGAAATATTCATATCCAGCTCCCAAATTCTGATAAAAATAAAATTCTTCAACAATATCGATGATCTTCTATCGTAAAATTGATAAAAAAGCCATACATCCATGCAAAAATGATGTTAATAGATAATCAGATTCTTTATCTTTGAAGTATAAATTTTTCTGCAAATAGTATGGATAATAATAGAGAAATTGGAATTCTAATAAAAGATTCTTGAATTATTTCTGAATTTCTTACTACTTTCTATAAGAAATAGGATATACAATTATTTGACTTTTATTTTTTATTCTTTATAAGTATGTTTCTAATTTCAAAAACAAAAAAACCAAAAAATTAATAGCTTATGAAACATTTTATCATTATTATTTTGTGGGTTATCTGTTTCTATTGTGAAACATACGCTCAAAATTCATTGAATTCCCTTTTATCTGACATCCAAGAAAAAAAAATTACTATCATAGGATGTCTAATTAATGAAGAATTTGATGGAGAACAACCTTGGGTAAAAAAATTAGCCTTTGAAACTGATGACATGATTGTATTTCTTATGTCTGATCCCTATGCTGAAAATCAAAAAATTGTATGTAAAGATGTAATTATTTTTGAGAAATCCACCGAAGAGATTAAAAGTTATGTATTAGAACAGCAACAGGAAGTGTTAGATAGTATTATAAAAGAACAAAAAATTAAAGAATTCCCTTATATTTGTGGAATTCTGGACTGAAACAAAAATCCTACTGTTATTTACGACAGTAGGACTTTTTTATAAAAAATATTATTCTATAATAAATGTTTTTTCTGTTCAATAATATTCTGGTCGATGTTGATTATAATGAGCAAACATTCTTTCCAGTCTATTCTGATCTAATTCTTCTATTCATAATAATTCTAATTCTTTTCTAATTTCAGCTTTTGTACTTTCTGCTTTTTCTTGTTCTGATATAATTTTCTCAAATTCTGCAACATATCAATACCCTGCATTTTTATCTATACATACATTGTAATCTTTGTATTTATATTCTTTTCTTTGTCTTGACCATTTTGATTGGTAAGGAAATCCATGATTTAAAAGGATTTGATCCAATTCGTGTAATACTATATTTTGTGCTTCTTCTTCAAATTCTATTCTTGCAGTTCAGTTAGAACTTGTTGTATCATCTACAGATGCTTTTACGATAAATAAAACTTTTCCATCAACTTCTCTAGTACGGATAGAATGGCTTTTTCACTCTATTATTATCTGATATAATTTATTATGATGATCTTCATGAATATATTCTTGTAAAGCTTTATATAATGAATCAAAATTCCCTTGTGGAAGAAAGTAATGATTTAATTGATTATTTTCTCCCATTAACGATATTGATTCATGTTGATGTATTTTTTGGATAAGCTCTTGGGCTTTTTCTTCACTTCATAGAAGAACTTTTATTTCAATTTCGAATGTATTCATAATTTAATATATAATTTAAAATGTATCATTGTAATTAAAATCCTCAAACATTTGTAATTGGAGCTTTAATTGATGGATGAGATTCATAATTTTCTAATATAATATCTTCAAATCTAAAATCATCTATATTTTTGATATCAGAATTTAATTTTATAGTTGGAAATAATAATGGTTCTCTTGAAAGTTGAGTTTTTACTGCATCAAAATGATCAGAATAAATATGAACATCTCAAAAAGTATGGACAAATTCTCCTGGTTCCAATCAGGTCACCTGAGCAACCATTAATAATAATAAAGCATAACTTGCTATATTAAATGGTACTCACAGGAAAGAATCAGCACTTCTCTGGTATAACCCTAAATTTAATTTATTTTCTCCTGTAACCGCAAATTGAAATGTTGTATGGCAAAACGGAGGAACTTCATTTTTATTTTTTTCTGAAGCCATAGCATAAATAAAATCTGGATTCCAAGCTGAGATTACATATGACTTTCTAAAAGGTTTATCTTTGAGTCATTGAATAACCCATCATAGTTGATCTATTTCACGACCGTCAGATGCAGGCCATCTTCTTCGCATTCTTCCATAAATGGTAATCAAATCTCATCGTTCTTTTACAAAATCACTATCTTTGTCTTCAGCCTTAATTTTTGCAATAAAATCGTTTTGACTAAGATCACTAGCAGGTTCATTGTCTAAACAATGTTTATGAAATCTTTTCCATGCCCATTCATCCCAAATATGAACATCATTATCCACAAGATATTTAATATTGGAATCTCATTTGAGGAACCGTATTAATTCATGCAATATTCATCTAAAAAACACTTTTTTTGTTGTCAACAAAGGAAATCATTTACTCAAATCAAATCTAATTTGACGTCAAAACAACGAACGGATATGAGGTGGTTCTTTACCATCTTTAGCGTATTCTGCCAATACTTCTGGAGTTAAAAATAATTTTTTGTTTGATCAATTATCCAGAATATCTTGCAAAAGATCAAGATATTGAAATTCAGGGTGTTTCATAGAAATAATTGTTAAGAAATAAATTTTTCTTTATTTCAATCAAAGAAATTTTTTGAATGACTTTTCGTAACTATGAGCAATTCTTGTATTTACTATCCATAATTCTTTTTTTAGTTGAGCAATAATCATTTTTATTTCTTTTTTTATTTCTTTTTCTTTTGATTTTTTTATTTGGTCATACAAATTAAGAATCTGATTTTTAATTTCCTGTTTTTGATGATATCGATTATCTCTTTGTTCTTGTGTTGTAATTCAGTTGTTCGATAAAAAATCAGTTTCTAGAACAAGATTTTCTTCTTGTATAGATAGATTTTCTTCTTGTGCATATAATAGTAACGAGGGAAATATTAATAAAAATAATATTATGAGTATATTTTTTTTCATATTTGTATTTATTTTATAAACGTGTTTTATTCTATGATTTTATTTTGTAAATTCAATTCATTTTGGTTTTGATTTTTCAGATAACTTTCTTATAGTAGGCTTGGATTATATTTTTATACATTATCATGGTTCATACTATGAACATTAAAACCCCTTCACAAATATCTACTATTAGAGAATCTTGAAAATATCTCAATGAACTTCTTTATAAACTTTATCATGCAAGTATTTCTGGTATAACTCTTATAGAACTCGAATTTATAGCAGAAGATTATATCAAAAAGCACAATATTAAATGAGCTTTCAAACATTATCAAGGATTTCCTGCAAATCTCTGTTTATCCGTTAATGATTGTGTCGTTCATGGTATACCAAATGATTATATCCTAAAAAATTGAGATCTCTTGAAAATAGATTGTGGTATCAATTATAAATGAGGTATTACAGACTCTGCTATAAGTATTGTTATTTGATGAGAATTAACAAATCCACTAGCACATAATCTTGTAGTAGCAACCAAAAAAGCATTGGATTGATGACTTGAATTTATTTGACCAAAACAACCTTTAATTCATTATTCTCGTCATATTTATACCTCAGTAACCAATGCTGGTTTTTCTGTTATAGAAAAACTTACTTGACATGGTGTAGGTAATAAAGTTCATGAAGATCCTCATGTCTATAATATTCCACATCCTTCTATGAAAAATACATTTCTTCAATCTTGAATGGTACTTGCTCTAGAACCGATTACCGCTATTACTTCAAAAGATTTTGAATTACAATCTCATAATGATCGAAATCTGTATTGTAAAAATTGAGATCTTGGTGCTCAATGGGAATATACAGTACTTGTAACAAATAATGGATATGAAATTTTATCTGGAATTACTGAAAATCTATGATTTTAGGAATAGATCCTGGTGTTAGAAAACTTGGTTATGCATTAATTCAAAATGATTTGAGTATTATTGATGCATGAATTTTATTACAAAATCAAAAATCACCTACCAGGGAAGATCAATTCCAAAGAATAGTTCAGATTTATAATTTTTTTGAACTATTTATTACAAAACATACTATTCAGACTGTTGTTATGGAACAATTATTTTTCACAAAATTCAATCAAAATAATGCAGAATTTGTTTATGGACTTAGATGATCCTTGATGATGCTTTTTCTCAAAAACAACATTATAATTAACGAATTTACTCCCATTGAAGTAAAAAAATATATCACAGGAAATGGTAAAGCAGATAAACTTTTTGTTCAAAAAATGATTATGAAAATTTTCAAACTTCAGAATTTACCTGAATATAATGATACGGCTGATGCTCTGGCATTGGCTTATCTTGGAAAATTAATATCAAAATAGTATTGACTAAAATATAAATATCTTTATATATATTCAGTAATAAAATCAAAAAAAATAAACGCTTATGGAAAATAATACTTTACTGTTGGTTATTCTCGTGACTGGAATTGCTCTCTATTATTGTGGAATCTTTCTTCTTAGAAAGGTGAAAGAATGGTGGAAAAAATTTTCTCAGGAAATAAACGAGATTATTTGTATCGAGTTCTTCATCTCAGAAGATGATATATATAACGATTTGTATCGTGAAGATATAGAGGATCTTGGTATTGATTATGAACAAGAAATTTATAATGAATTAGTTCATAAAAAGTAAAAATAGGCTGCACTATTACGAATATGAAATACTGGTTGGTTTTTATCCAGTATTTTTTTTGTTTTTTTTCCAAATTTTCCACCAAGTATTTTTTTGACTCACTTCAATTTCCTCTTGTATATTTTCTACCGTCTCTTGTGTGTTTTCTAAATTCCTTTTAAGTTTTTTAATTACTTTTTCTTCTACTTCTTTTATTTCTACTTCTGCTGATTTTAATTCTTTATGAACTTTTCTAAGATAATATTCTATATATTTTCTGAATCTATTTTCTAAGATCAATCCTCCTATAGACACAAAAAATGGAACTCCTATAATTGCAAAAAACATGACAAATATTTTTCCAATATCTGTTTTTGGTGTAAAATCTCCGAATCAAATTGTTGTCATTACACTTATAATAAAATAGAAAGAATCCAAAATTCTCCGTCATTCTATAAAATGAAATGTAAATGCTCCTAATGAAATAATTAAAACAACCAATATTAGTTGAGTTACAAGAAGATTTTTTCTAAATAATAATCAAATATCTTTGAATTGCATAATATAATTTATTTTTATAGAGATAAACTACATTATTATAGTTAAAATCTCTTTAAAATGCAAATTTTAAACATTTATTTTTCAATATATTTCCATTCTCCTTTTTTTAATCAATCTAAGGTCCACTCACCTACTCTGAGTCTTTTGAGATATAGTACTTTATTGTCTACAGCTTCTAGCATTCTTTTTACTTGGTGGTATTTTCACTCTGTAATAGTGAGGAGAATTTTTTTTTTGTTGATGCGAGAAACTTTGGCGGGGAGGGTCTTATAGCCGTCATCTAAGATTACGCCCTTCGCTAGCTCCCCGCAATCTTCATCGGAAATATTTTTTTCGAGATGTACTTCATATTCTTTTTCCTTTTCCCATTTGGGGCTGATCACCTGATGAATAAATTGTCAGTTATTACTCAGTAACAACAATCATTCTGTATCTTGATCTAATCTTCCAGCAACATGAAGCATATATACATAAGGACAATCTACAAGAAGATGTCTGTAACTTTTATACCCATATTCATCTTCATCAGAAGAAATATATCCTGCTGGTTTATGTAAAATAACATAAATATTTTCACGGACTTCGATATTTTGACCGTCAAAAGAAATAATATCCCCTAAAGATAGTTTATAGTCAGATTTCTTTATTATTTCTCCATTTACCAAAATCAATCAAGATTTTGTTGCTTGATCAGCATTTCTTCTACTAATAATTCATAAATTTGAGAGATATTTATCGAGACGTATCATAATATATATTTGATTAAATTTTTTTTATTTTATAATTTTTTCTTATTAAATTAAAAGGAGAGAATACTCCCCTTTTGTTATCAACTATAAAAATCTACCTCCATACCTTCCGGTGTTGATTCTTTGAATTCACAAATAATTTCCTCAAGTTCATCAAGATCCATTTCTTCGACATCATCAGCAGCAGAAAGTTCAATATTTTTTAAATCTGCTGCAAAATTAATTAATGATGTTTGTTGGTCTTTATTTAAACCAAATTCTTCTTCTAAATAATTTTCTAGAAACATAGTTACTTTTTTTTGTTTTGTTTATATTATTTATAAATATTTACTACTACAAGTCAATATATTTTTATCCTCTTGCTACCATTTTAATAAATACATCACTCGGCACATTTACACTACCTATAGCTTTCATCCTCTTTTTTCCTTCTTTTTGTTTTTCAAGGAGTTTTCTTTTTCTAGATACATCTCATCAGTAACATTTTGCTAATACATCTTTTTTCATGGCAGATATTGTCTCACGAGCAATCATCTTGGTTCAAATTCAAGCTTGTATTGGAATTGAAAATAAATGTTTTGGTATAAGGTCTTTGAGTCTTTCTACAGCATCTCTCCCTTTGTAATAAGCATTATCTTTGTGAACAACCCAACTTAATGCTTCAACTTTTTCGTTGTTGATAAATATATCCAATTTAACTAAATCAGATTCTTGATATTTTTGAAATTCATAATTCATGGTTGCATATCACTTAGTTGCAGATTTTAATCTATCATAAAAATCTATAATCATTTCTCACATCGGTAATTCATAATGCCAAACTACTCTGGTTGAATCAATATAATCCATATGTTTTAGTTTTCATCTATATTCCTGACAAAGTTGCATAATATTTCCAGCAAATTCTTGAGGTCAAACTATTTCTACATTTGCGATTGGTTCTCGAATTTCTTCGATTAATCCTTGTTCTATCATATCTGCTCATGATTTTACTACCAACCATGGCTTTAGCTGATCTTGTAATTCTCACGGTATTTCATACACAAATTTTTCTTCATCAAAATTATTTTTATTGGTTATTACTTGTTTCCAAAGACCTGTTTTTATGAGATCTTGGATATTATTTCCAAGTTTGATAGCTTCCAGAGATAAATTTTTAGTTTTTATTAAATAAATCACTGTTGGAATAGTAAAAATTGTATCCATTTTGTATTCTCTGATTAATCTTTCTTTTATAATATCCATATGAAGCATTCCAAGAAATCCACATCTAAATCAGAAGCCTAATGCTTTTGAATCTTCTAATTCATATTCAATTGCACTATCATTGAGAGATAATTTTTCTAAGGAGTCTTTGAGTTTGTCATATTCTGTGGAATCTATTGGATATACTCATGCATAAACAAAAGGTTTTACTTTTTTGAATCCTGGAATAATACAATCTGATTTTTTTAATCATGATTTGATTGTCTCTTGTGTGATAATTGTATCTCAAATTTGTACTTCTCTTACTGATTTTTCTCAAGTAACAACATATCAAATCTGACCTTCTTTTAAAATTTTATCCGACTTATAATCTGGAGTAAAATATCAAACTTCTGTTGGTGTTATTATATTTTCTGAGTGAACTAAATGAAGTATATCGCCAGATTTTATTTGTCCATTTATAACTTTTACATAAGCAAGAACTCATTTATAAGGATCATAAACCGAATCAAAAATCAATGCTCTCGTAAGATTGGGAGATGATTCCTTTTCTTCATTGTTTCATGTTCGATATTTTTTGGGATACGATATTTTGAACTTTTGAGGAGCTTGTATTCTTTCTATAATTGCATCTAAAACTAAATCTACATTTTCTCAAGTTTTTCCTGATACTTTAATAATTTCAGAGGCATCGATTCAGATAATATTTTCCAATTCTTTTGCTACTCTTTCTGGGTTTGCTGCTGGAAGATCTATTTTATTAAGAACAGGAATTATCATCAGATTTTGATCTATCGCTTGATAAAGCACAGATAGAGTCTGAGCTTGAATTCCTTGAGAAGCATCAACAAGTAAAATTGCACCTTCAACCGCTGCAAGTGAACGAGAAACCTCATATTGAAAATCTACATGTCCTGGGGTATCTATCAAATTTAATTCTACTCATTTTCGCTGCATTCTTGCAGGAGTAAGCTTTATAGTAATTCCTCTTTCTTGTTCTATATCCATACGATCAAGTACTTGACTGTGATCTAATTTTCTAATAGTTCAGGTAATTTCTAACATTCTATCCGCTAAAGTAGATTTTCCGTGGTCAATATGTGCTATAATACAAAAGTTACGTATATTCATAATTTAAAGTGTAGATTTAGTGTTTAAAGTATTTCTTAGTTTCTTTGTTTACGATTTTGCTAATAAAAAGCAAGGTAAGAGAAAACATATAAAACATATATTTTAAAAAACAACAATATTTTTATTGATTTTTATTCTTTTTTATATATTATGAAATTGGTAATTTTATTGTCCAATCAAAAAAAATCTAAAAAAAATGAAAGAAAAAACATTATCAAGTGAGTTGTTATCAGAATTTTATGATTTGATAACAAAAAAGAAAAGTGATGCTGAAAACAATTTAACTTTTCTTAAAAATCAGCGTGAAGATGAACTAAAAACTTCCTCTCCTGATTTATCCGTGTTGAGTAGTAATTTACAACTGCAAACGTTGGCAAAAGATACGATAACAAATTGCAACAATGCATTCGCACGGATAAAAAATAAAACTTTTGGAGTTGATTTTTGTTCAAAGGAATTGATTCCAATAGAACAATTAAAAGCGAACCCATTTCTAACAAGAACAATTAAACAACCTGTATCATGAAAGAAGTTATAATTGTTTTCCCTATTTGCCTCGAAGAACTTTTCTTTGAGCACTTAGAAGAGATTAAAAACGAAAAAAGTAACGGATACCACATGGTTTCTGTGAAAAAAAGAAAAAAAGAGGTCTTTGTAAAAATCACTTGTTCCTTTATTAATGGAGGTAAAGCAAAAAATGGGGCTTTTACCTTTATCATTCCGGTTTATTTTTTGGAAAATAAGACAATTAATAAAAAAAAATTTTTCCAAAAAGGGCTTTGTAAAATACAAGGCATCAGTTTACACGGAAAAATATTAGTTTTTGAAGGAATATATCACAAAGATGAACTCTGTTTGCAGGGTTCTATACAAGAATACATCCAGCCAAGTATTGGTTGGGAATAGATTCCATAAATTTCAGTTTAAGCCATATCGGGTAATTCTCGGTATGGTTTTTTTATATCTGTCCAATTACTCGTTTTATTACTTCTGCCATATTTGTTTTGGTTATTTTTTCTGGGTACTTTTGTAATATTGATTTAATTTTTTCTCAGTCATAACCAAATCATTTGAGTGATTTTATAATATCTTTATATAATTTTTGATCTATATCTATATTTTGAATATCTTGCAAATCTATAGAATCTTTCATTTCCAAAAGTATTTTCTTCGCTGATTTTGGGCCAATACCTGGTATAGATTGAAAAAATTTAACATCTAATGTTTTTACTGCATGTTGTAGTTCTTTTTTTTGTAATTGCACTATTTGAAATGCTGTTTTTGTTCAGATTCCATTTATTTTTAACATATCTTCAAACATTGATTTTTGTTCAATAGTATCAAATGCGAAATATATTATCGTTTTTTTTGTATCGTCTATATGTGGATAAATAAAAAATCATCATTCTGATTTTATTCAAAGATAAGATACTTCAATACCAAAATAGGTATTTTGTATATATACTTTTTTTCAATAACGATCTATCTTTCCTATGAAATAATGATACATAATTTATAATATAAATTAAATTTAAAATTTCTGGTATATTTACTACAAAAATCTACTACTAGATAGTATTCTTCTCGAAAAAAACAAGTCTTTGTCATTTATATTTTCACTTGCTATGCCAAGTAAAATTAGTATACAATAGATTGCTGTGTTTTTTTTGTATAAAAGAAAAACTGGATTAATTATCATAAAATGACTTTCAATCCAGTATCTTATATGGGTTAGCTTCACTACACGGTTTATATTATAATTGTTTTTAATAAATTGTCAATTATTTTTGTTTTTTTATTATTTTAAGTAAATATCTTTGTTTTTATATATGTTTTTGAATATTTATGCAAAAAACAAAAAAACAGTTATGGGAAAGTTTTCAGGATGATATTAATGAACTATCCGCTCCCCTTCAAGAGTTATTAGAAAAAGCATTTTCTACGTGAGTTTTAAATGAAGAAGATATCATAACAGAAATAGATGATATGGATCTTAATATAAAAATCGTAGAAAAAGTGTATAGTTTGGCTGATAAATTATGAATAAAAATACTTACTATTGAAGAAGTATTGGAACAAGAAGCATTATCTGTTAAAAAAGAATCAAGACTTGGTAAAATTCAACTTTATGAAGAATATTCTCGCAATAATTCCGAAGTTCAATATCATGATTTTATTAAATTATATTTTAATGATATTTCCAAAATTCCTCTTCTTACATCAGAACAGGAAAAAGATATTGCAAAAAGAATAAAGAAAGGTGATGATGAAGCAAAAAAGAAACTTATAGAATCCAATCTCAGACTTGTTATTAGTATTGCCAAAAGATTTTTCTGATCTAGACTTAGTTTTTCTGATCTTATTCAGGAAGGAAATATTTGACTTATCAAAGCTATAGAAAAATTTGATCCAGATAAAGAATTTAAATTTTCAACGTATGCAACTTGGTGGATTAAACAATCAATAACAAAAGCTATTGCTGATATGACAAAACATGTTAGAATACCAGTTCATTTGATTGATGAAATAAATTCTTACAATAAAACATATCAACTTCTTTTTCAGAAATTATGAAGAGAACCAACCTCAAAAGAAATTGGTCAAAAATTATGATTTCCGATAAAAAAGATAAAAAAACTAGAAGAAGTTATTTTTGGTAATGTTTCTCTTGATAGAGAAGTTGGTGATGAATGAAGAGACACTTTGGCTGATCTTATTGAAGATGGAAACACATTAAGACCAGATCAATTTGCTGAAAAAAACACATTAAGAAATAATTTGGATATGATATTAGATATGCTTGATGATAGGGAAGCAAAAATTGTAAAAATGAGATATTGAATTGATTGACCAAGATATACACTAGAACAAGTTTGAGAAGAATTTAATGTAACAAGAGAAAGAGTTAGACAAATTGAACAGAAAGTTATTCAAAAATTAAAAGAACACGCTGGATTACAAAAAATACTCTGAATCGAGGATGATATTGCTAAAATGGAATCTTGAAATACAAAAGGAAAAAAATGAAGAAAGAAAGTTATTAAAGAATATAGTGAAGATGATGATACTATGTATGACGATGATGATGATTTTGAATTTGAAGAAGTAGATTTTCCTTGAAAAATTCAAGAATAATTCATTCTTATTATAATATATATTTAGTACTTAATAATTACTAATGTCTGAAGAACTTATGAATCAAACTACTCATAGTGAACTAGATAGTCAATGATATGATGCATCACATATTAAAGTTTTGGAATGATTAGAACCAGTTAGACAAAGACCTGGTATGTATATATGATCTACCGATGCTAGATGATTACATCACATGATACAAGAAATTGTTGATAATGCAGTAGATGAAGCTCTAGCATGATACTGTACAACTATTACAACTATTCTTCAGGAAGATTGAGCTGTTTGTGTACATGATAATTGAAGATGAATTCCTGTTGATAAACATCCTAAAACTGGTAAATCTGCATTAGAAACTGTTTTTACTGTTCTCCATGCTGGTGGTAAATTTGATAAATCCAGTTATAAGATTTCTTGATGATTGCATGGAGTATGAGCATCTGTAGTAAACGCTCTTTCAGAATGGTTAGAAGTTACTGTATATAAAAATGGTAAAAAATATTTTCAAAGATTTGAAAGAGGTATTCCAATTTGAGAATTACAAGAAATTGGTGAGACCGAAAAGACATGAACAACCGTAAAATTTATGCCAGATTCTACTGTATTTGAAACTATCGAATTTTCTCAAACAATAGAACTTGCTAGAATGAAACAATCTGCATATCTTACTCCTGGAGTTATATTTAATTTTATTAATAAAAAAACTTGATATAAACAAAGATTTTATTTTCAGTGATGAATAAAAACTTGGTTAAAAAATCTTGTTGGTGAACAACAAGCAATAGCTGCACCTCATTATCTTCAAAAAGAATGAGAAAATTGTCTTGCTGAAATAGCTTTTCAATTAGTAAATACAAATAATGACAATACTCTTTCTTTTGTAAATAATATTCCAACAACTGATTGATGAAGCCATGTTCTTGGATTTAGATCTGCTCTGCTTAATGTTATTAATGAATTAGCTAAAGAAAAAGAAAAAATAAATAAGAAAATTGGTGAATTTCAATATTCTGATGTTACTGATGGTCTTTATGCTATTGTTTCAGTTAAAATTCCAGAACCACAATTTGAATGACAAACAAAGGGAAGGTTATGAAATAGTTATGTAAGAAAAGAAGTTGAAACAATAACATATAATTATCTTAAAGAATTCTTTGTAAACAACGAATGAGAATTTGATAAAATTTTTGAAAAAATAGAATTAGCAGCCAGGGCGAGATTAGCAGCTAAATTTGCTAAAGAAACTGTACTTAGAAAAAATGTTCTTGCTGGAGGTGTACTTCCTTGAAAATTAGCAGATTGTTCAAAAAGAGGTAAAGAATGAACTGAATTATATATAGTTGAGGGAGATTCTGCGTGATGAAGTGCTAAACAATGACGTGATAGTAGTTTTCAAGCTATATTACCTTTGAGAGGAAAAATTCTTAATACGGAGCAAGCTTCTATTCAAAAAATAATGGCAAATAATGAAGTTAAAGCTCTTATAACAGCTATTTGATGATGAATAAAAGAGAGTTTTGATTTAGAATGACTAAGGTATGAAAAAATAATTATTATGACAGATGCCGATGTTGATGGTGCTCATATTAGAACACTTCTTCTAACTTTCTTTTTTAGATTTATGAGACCGTTAGTAGAAAATGGTCATGTTTATGCGGCGTGTCCTCCTATTTATAAATTTTCTGAAGGTAAAAAAGAACAATACGTATACGATGAAGCAAAAAAGCCAGAACATTTTGGATTTACTACTGAAAAAACAGAGATTCAAAGATATAAAGGTCTTGGAGAAATGAATGCTGAACAGCTACGATCTACCACAATGGATCCTAATAATAGAAGACTTAACCAAATTACCATTGAAGATGCAGAAGAAGCAGATAGATTATTTAGAATTTTGATGTGAGAAGACGTTCAATCCAGAAAACATTTTATATTAACTCATGCAAAATCAGCAAAAGATATAGATATTTAAATCAGATGAACGACTATATAATAGTCGTTTTTTAATAAAAATTATATTTCATTTATTATATTGACTTTATCTATCAAATAATTATATATTAGAAACAAATAAAGAAAATAAAGAAAACAAATGAAAAAACATAAGAAAAAATGGTATCTTTTTAAATCTGAGAAGAGACCAACAACCATTAACTTAACCGATGCTGAATGGCTATGGTTATTGTTTGCATGGGGAGAAAGTCAAATTTCTCATACCTTTGAAAATAGCAAAAGCGAACTTCTCTCTGAAGTAGAGAAGTATCGTTTAAAATTCAAACCAACGGCTTTAAAGGAAGATCAGAAAATTTTTATCAGGAATTTTAAAACAAACTTCTTTGATAGAAATAAAGGTGTTTCTAAGGTAGTTCAAAATAAACTATCTGATGGATATCAAAAAAGTGACTCTATTAAGGCTATTTCTCTTTGGAAACCAGTATGGAATTATTTGATTAGTCAAATAGATTATCTGTATACCTTTAAAGAGGAGGCTTTGATGATTGTACCTAAAGAAGAAATAATTGTTCATGATGTTTATGAACGTGTAGACATTCCATATTCTTTAGAAGGTACTGTTCGTGTGCCGAAAAAAAGACGACTATTAAATATTTCTGAAGAAGAAGGTGAAAAACAGTTACATGTATTAAAAAACATTATTACTTCATTACTTGTTTTGATACCCATCTTTTTAAGTATTATTGTATTTATCAATGTTATCCTTGGTGTTGTTTTATCAGGAATAACTTTGATGATTACTGGAATAATATTTATAACAAGAAATATTGTTTCCAAAAAAATTTTTTTCTTTTACAAAAGAGATATTTTCAAAATTCTCTTTCCTGAAAAAAAGATGGTGTCTAATTATCTGGGAAATAGTTACTCTAGCAATAATTTTTCTCCTGCTAGAGTTGCAATTAATATCTTCTTTGAGGAACAAAATGGGATAAGAAATCATCGAAGATTATTGAGGAAGGATTTACATCCTTGTTATATTCAAGATGTAAAATATATATCCCTTTGTCTAAAAAATGGTAATAATAAACAAGAAATTGTTCATAAAACATCTTCAAAAGACCCACTCCTCTTTTTTGAGGAAAACGACGTAATTATTATTCCTTATGATGCAAAAGAAAACAATCACATTATAGGAATATTAAAAAATGTGATAAATATTGAAGAACTCGATATTCCCAAAATTATTTATGAGGGAATTCAGACTAAGTTATAATAGGAATCCAACTTTTTTAAAGTTGGATTTTTATATTTTTTACTAATTGTCAATCTGATTTTCTTTTTTTATAGTATTTTTTTTGGTTTTGTTGTAGTTTCAGTTATAATTAAAATAACATAGTTAACTTACTAAAGGCTTCACTACACACGATACCTGCGATTAGGTGCTATGTTGGAGGTATTTCCTCCTAAAAAACCCTATCTAGTGACTGTACCTCACAGTTGCAGATAGAAAAAAATAAGAGTTAGGCAAAATCTGTATTCAGATCGACTTGATAAAGTCGGCACCTAGAGCTTATTTGGATCGCTAGTCGTTTCGATTAGCGATTTTTTTATAATCTATTTTTTTGGTTATAATCTACCAAATCTTTCAATCACTCTTTCTTTACCTAAAACTTTCATAACTGAGTAAAGGTCGGGGGTTTTTGTTGCACAACAAAGTTGTATTCTCATAAACATGGCAAGATCACCGACCTTCCCTACATATCATCATTCTTTAAATTCTGCGTTATTTCAAGCAAATCCGTGACGTTTTCCAATTTCCTTAAGTTGATTGAACCAATCTTCAAGTGACATATCCAGATTTATATTATTTTTATATTCTTGTATAAATCAGTTCATACGTTCAATTGTACACATTTCTGGTAATGCAGGTTTATTTGAAAATAATTTTTCTCGCTCTTTATCATAAAAAAATAAAATCTGATCTTCTATATCTTGGAATGTCGTAAATCTTTTGGGATCTTTTTCGGTATGTCTTTCAATGTTAAGTGCAGCCTTTGTATAATCAGTATTTTCTTGCATCAAATCAGCAAGATATGGTCTATATTTTTTTGCCCAAACAAGACTTTGATTATACAATTCCTCTGTTGAAATTTTAGAAAGATACGCATTGTTCATGCTTTGAAGTTTTACCAAATCAAATAAAGCTCATGATGTATTCATATGTTCTATTTTTATCTCAAAATCAAGATAATTTTTGTTTGGATTTGCTTTTTGTCGTTCTTCATATGAAGAGTCTACAATAGTAAGAAGATAGTCAATAATTCCTTCTGGAGCGTATCAACTTTCGAAGAAATAAGCAATATCTGCTTCTGCATCTTTTCTTTTTGAAAGTTTTCTCTTATTTCCTTCCTCGTCTAATTTAAGTAAAGGTGCTACATGACAATATATTGGATGAGAAATATTGAATGCATTAAATAATTGGATATGAAGTGGTACTGAAGTCAACCGTTCTTCACCTCTAATTACATGAGATGTTCTCATTAAGTAATCATCTGCAATATGTGCTAAATGATATGTTGGTAATCCGTCAGATTTAATAAGAACTATATCATTATAATTATCTATCATATTTATTTTTCCTTTGATAAGGTCATCAAAAATACATCTTTGATTTAGATCTCAATGGGAACGAAATCTAAGAACAAAATTGGAATCTGATTTTAATTTTTGTAAAATCGCATCTGGATTTTTATTTCTCCATAGCGAATAATTTCCATAAATTCCTGGAGTTACTTTGAGTGCTGTTTGTTGTGTTCTGATATTGTTTAATTCTTCTTCACTCATCCAACAAGGATATGCTAATCATTTTTCAATTAATATTTTTGCGAATATTTGATAGATATTTTTTCTTTGGGATTGTGTGTAAGGTCAATAATTTCATTTATCTACATTATTTGGTCAAATCGGTCATTCATCGATTTCTATCCCAAAAAATTTAAGTCAATCTATAATAAGGTTTACTGCCCCTGGAATTTCTCTTTTTTGATCAGTATCCTCTATTCTCAAAAAAAATGTACCGCCAACTTGTTTTGCAAATCTTTGTTCAACAAGAGCTGCGTATATACCTCCTATATGTAAGAATCCAGTTGGACTTGGAGCAAAACGCGAACAAATAGGATTTTGTCTTAGTGGATATTTTTTTTCTAAATCTTCGATAGTTTCCTTAACTTCTGGAAATATATAGTCAGCTATTTCTTTTCGTGTCACCATACCTATAATTTATAATCTAAAATGTATAGTTTATAATTAACTATCTGATTATTTTTTTCAATGGTAATCAACATTATCATAGAAAATCCATTGAAAATACAGTTTAAATATTTATATCCTAAATATAAGGATAAGGTTATCCTTATTTTTTTATACTTAAACAAAAACCTATGAGATTAGATGGTAAAAGTATTCAAGCAGCTATTATGCAACTTGTAGATGATTATAAATTCGATCCATATAGTGTATTAGAGATTGTAAAACTTTGAATTAAATCTGGTTTCAAAAAGGATTTTCCTGAATTTAAAAAATCACAAATTATTGTAAATATTGAAAATGATGGAACAGTAACTATTTATAAGGAACTTATTGTGGTTGAAAAGGAAAACGAAATTGAAGATCCAGAATTACAAATTATTTTAAAAGAAGCAAAAAAAATTAGAAAAGATGTTGAAACAGGTGAACAGATTTTAATTAATGTAACTCCTGAAAAATTAGAACTTTCTAGAATTGCTTCACAGGCTGCTGCCCAAACAATAAAACAAAATCTCAAAAATATAGAGAGAGAAAGATTCTATGAGAAATTTCAAAATAAACAATGAGAGCTTCTTAAAGCTAGAGTTATTAGAGTACATGCTGATAGTGTAATTTTGGATATTGAATGAACTGCTGTGGTACTAGCTGCAGAATGACAAATTCCTAATAGATCATACGAACCATGAGAAGAAATCTTTGTATTATTAAAACAAATATCTAAATGACAATGAGGAATTATTTTGGAAATAACACAAACAAGCGGTGAATATATAGAAGCAATCCTTAGAAAAATAGTACCTGAATTGGAAGAAGGTATTATTAAAATAGAAAAAATAGCTAGAATTCCATGATTAAAAACAAAAATAGTTGTATCATCACAAGATGAAAAAGTAGATCCAGTTGGAGTTATGGTTGGAAGTAAATGAGATAGAATTAATACCGTATTATCTTTGCTTGATTGAGAAAAAATTGATTTTATAGAAGAAGCTTCTGATTCTAAACAAATGATTAGAAATTGCTTAAAACCAGCTCATATAGACACCATAGAAATTAAAGATAAGAAAGCTATTGTTACCATGGATGAATCTCAAAAGCCGTTAGCCATCTGAAAATGAGCATCTAATGTTAAATTAACAGGACAACTTACTTGATATAATGTTGAAATTAGATAAAAAAGCCTTAAAGGCTTTTTTTTATAATTCTTTTATAATAAATAATCTCCAAAGTAAATCTTTAATAATTGCGTGTTGTTGAGGGTTAGCTAAAATTTTTGGAGAAGTAACAGCAGAACGAAGTATTGAAATAAAACTTCGTTTTTGTTTTGATCATTTTTTTGAGATAAATGACTGTAAAGTATTGTAAATAGTTTTTATTTTTTGATTATCAGTATCTGTGAGTATATATTGATTTTCTGGATCATAGGGAGTCTTTTCTGAAAGGGTTAATCCTGTTAATTTTATATATTGTTCTCTAGTCAATACAACGAATGCATCCATTATTCTTGTTCTTGATCACTGGTCAAGAACAAATCAAGAATAGATCATTCCTATACTATTTCCCGCATCAAGATTGAGTGCGTTTCGACAATCAAAATTTTTCTTCAAAAAATCAGGCATATTGGGAATATTTATTCATCATACTACTCACATATAAATAGTAGATCAATCTTTTGTAGAACAAATAAATGTTTTATTTCATGCTGTTTTCATTTTTTTGTCGAGATAATTATTATATCAATCAACAACATTTTTTCCCTCAAGAAGAAATACAGGAAATCAACCTATTCAAAAATATAATGATTCTAATTTTTCTTGGTCAGGTTTTATCCATAATCAGAGATCATACATATTACCCAAATTATTTTGTACAAAGGCAGGAATTCATTCTTTATCAAATCAGAACACCATTCTAATACTTGTATCAGGCCAATATTTACTCCATGAAGCTCAGTTTCCTAAATAAATTCTTTCTGAATTAGTATGAGTTACTTTACCACAAGACGAATAATCATCAGGGCAAAAAAATGATCAATTTACCGCAGTATCTCATCCTACTTTTTTGGTAAGTTGTTGGAGTGTAGCTCATCAATCCCCTGCTACAGAACTTACTATATAATGTTGACCATCAAGAATTATTTTTATTACCCTTACTGGTTTTTTATCAATATTTTGGATAATAAGTTCTTTGTAAGCAAAACTATTGGATTCTAAAAAGAATCACAATACTAATATTATTATAAATCAGACTTTATATTTCATTGTTTGTAATAATTATAAATAGTAATTTATAGTATTTTTATTTTTTGGATATTCAATATTTTACTATACACAATAATGTTCTTACACCATCCTTTCGTGTAATTTTTTTCCCTTCGGAATAAGTTCTTCAATAATATGATATCCCGATTTCATAGATTCTAATATTGGGAATTTTTGCTATCTTTTGTGTAATTTCTGGTTCAAATCAAAATCTTTTCTCTTTGAGATGGACTGACTTGAGTATATTCGTACGAAACACTTTATAGCAAGTTTCTATATCTGTTAAATTAAGATTTGAAAAAATATTACTAATAAATGTTAAAAACTTATTTCCTATATAATGCCAAAAGTATAA
>CAZPFR010000006.1:0-44171 GCA_964586005.1 uncultured Candidatus Peribacteria bacterium
ACGCCTATCAAGAAGATAAGTATGCCAGATATTCCGCTGATAGGGTAGGAGATTCGTCCCAAAGATGCAACTTGAATGTAGACGATATACACCGCCAACAAACTCAAAACAACAGACAATCAGATGTGTAGATAGGTATTTGTCATAGAATGCTTGATTATTTGATAGGTTTTATCTTTTTCTTCTTTGAAAACCGTAAAGATTCATGAAATGATAACCAACGTAAGCAATACATTTTCGTTGAGGATATGATAGAAGATAGAGTTGTTCAGATTCCATAATTGTGTTTGTTTGACCAAGAGATAGAGAAGATAAATGGTCAGTAAGATAGGAAAGATATACACTCTATTGCGCAGAAGATAATAATAAAATCTGCTTTTCTTCTCGTGTTTGAGCCTGGCAAAATCATAAGTCCTGACTTCCGTAGCCTTAAAATCTACCATATAAAGCAAGATATCTTTGATCACCAAGATTACCAAGATAAAGATAAGCCGAAATCCAACAAGATCAAATGTGCCTAGCGATATCCTCATAATAACAATAACCAACCAAAGAGCATAAAGTCAGATTGTAGTGGAGTATTTTGTTATTTTCATAGAATTGATTTTTTGATAAAGTTTCGTTCGAGATACACGATGTTTGCAATGATGACGAAGGTAACTACTCACCATACGCTCATTTGTGTGATTTTTACTCCGATAAGATTGATGTAGAACGTAAGCAACGGCACTATAGAGATTGATAATGCAAAACTAAGCGCAAACCTTTCCAATCGATCTATTTCTTTGTCTTTGAAAAAGCTTTTGGTCAGCCAATATCCTGGTAAAAATAAGACAAAAACAGATCAAAAAGAGATCCTCAAGATCTTGAGTATCAGCGTGTTCTGCCAAGGCAAAAGCAAAGTGATAAGAGTAATAATTGTGATTATTCCCGTACCAATCAAAAGCTGTTTTTTGTTGAGCATGAGTTTATCAAAAGATAAAGTAGTCTATATTTTGGGATTTTTTCGTTTCAAAATAAGATAAGTTCCTCCATTTTCTATAATATCAAAACAATTCTGATGTTCTAAATTTTCTACAGGCTGGTATTTTCCAAGCCACAAATAAATAGGCATATCGATATTTGCGTATTCTTTTTCCATCATCTGACATTTGATAGCTCCATCTCATCGATGCCAAAGATTCCAAGTGTTCTGATCCCAAGCGTCAATATCAAATAATCAAGGAGCGATAATATTTTTGTCAGTTCGTCATTGGACAAATGCAGAGTATTTTTTATTTGTTGTCATGATTATTGACTTTTGTGGAATTAGTGTATTAATTTGTATTATTTTTTCAAGTTCAGTTTGATCAATCAAAGGAAAATTTACGGTACGTACATAGTGAAGATATCGAATGGATTGGAGTATCCAAAACCCTCCAAAAATCCATCAGAATATTTTTTTGTGAGTTTGAAACAAAGAAGCTAGTCCATAAGCCCCCAAAAGAATGATAAAGATATCCCAAAAAATAGCGATTCTCGAAAAGAAAAACAATCAAAATATCATCCATCAAGCTCATACGAGGTATCCTATCGTGATCCAATCTCGTTCTTTCTTTTTGATTTTGACAAAAAGTCCCCAAAAACTGAGTAATAAAAACAAAATATCATATTTCAAAAATTCTGATGTAGCAAAAAACGTTCCGCTTGTTCATGGAATAAAAATACTTCCAAACATAGGATCCAACATCGAAAGTATTTGTTCGTGGATAACAGGAATATATACGATCAATGCCAATATTCATGCGCACAAAACTGCCCAAATTGCATTAATTTCTATTTTTCTTTTGCGAATCCAGGAAACGAGTTGTAAGACAGCAAACACTGCCAAGAAAAATATTCCTCCCGGTCTATTGGTCACAAACAACATCAATAGCAAAGGGATGCTAATGAGATATTTCTTGCTTTCAAAGAGAGAAAAAACACTCAATAACAATAAAATTCCTATAATTTGTTTGATATAACATCGCCAAAAAGTCTGATATTGAATAATGGATATCCAAAACAAGATCATTCCCAAAAATCACGCATATGTTCCATATTTTTTGAGTGCTTTGTAGATAAACAAAGACGTGATAAGACTAAGAATCCCAACGCCTCGCAGCAAAATCCAATCTACATGATATCACACTAATCACAGTACGTTGGAAAGTAATCACCATCCTGGTTCGTAGGTGGCTCTGATCCAAGGCACAAATCCTCCCAAATCAATGTTTGGCAAGAAACCAAACGAAGCCATCATAAAATCTCTATAGATTCCAGGATCATAGCCAAAAGGAATCCCCGAAAAAAAATAAGGATAAATCCTGTAAAACCCAAATAGCAAAGAAATAACCAATATTCCTATCAAAATGATTTTTTCTTTTGATTTTATCATATTGCCGAGAATGATAAAAAATTATCAGTTTTTATATCTATTTCCGGTTTAATGTCTAGGGATTTTGTGGGAGAGGGAATGATTTTTTGTCTTGTCAAAAAAATCAGTTTTTTAAGTATATATTTTGAGATAATCAAGAACTTCATTTATTAGCTTTTCTTTAACAAAAAATTTCTGTTTTTCATTAATTAATTCTCATAAACCAGCCAAAACATTGTCTTTGTTAAAATTTTTTTGGATAAAAAGAGCTACTTTTGCTAGATATTCAGACAGTGAGAGCTTTGTTCTTTCTGTGATAATTCATTCATTGATAGGAAACCCGTTTTTTAAGAAAAAATAAATATCGTACAAATCTCTACTAGCAAGTCTGTTTCTTTGGGTAAGTGCAACAAGTTTGTTTGCAAATAAACAATCTATATCCATACAAAGCGCTTGATATCCAAAGATGTTCCTGTAAGAAAAATGATCGTTTTTTCGAGTTCTTTTATTTATTTCTATTTTGATATTCATCTCATTTGTTTCGTAATCCACCAAAAGAAATAAGGTGTTTTCTTTGTTGTACATATCTTTGATTTTTCCGTATTTTTGAGCTATTATAGCCAAATCTGATAATAGTTTTTCTTCGTTTGTTGGTGATAAAAGATCGAAATCTAAATCAGTAGAAAATCTATCGAGATTATGTAAGAAATACAATAAAGTTCCTCATTTAAATCACAAAATTTTGCCATAAGGGGATGCTACAATATCTTTCCATAAATCAATCAGTATAATTCTATGTTTTCTAATATTGAGTGTCATTTTTTGCATGAATAATATCTAAAATAAGTCTTTTATTTTGATAGATTTCTGCTATTTCCAAAACTTTATCCCAATCTATGGATCTAAGATTATCAAAATAATATTTTGGAGTAAGATAAAGTCTGTCACAAATTGCTCTTTCTAGACTAGCTATTGCATATCAATTTTTGTTGTATATTCAAATTGGATTGAATAATATCTCTTTTTTTATAGTTTTGTACTGATATTGAGTATTGTTTATAGAAAGTTCTCTAGTTTTTGTACTAATAGAAAATATAGTGTTACCGTATTCTTGAAAAACAATTCCCGCTTGAACAAGAACTGTTTCCAAACTAATATAAGAAGGTTTTTCTAAGATATTTGCTAGTTCATAACTATTGTATTTTGGTAATGCCCATATTCATTTTTTTACACTAACTAATAATCATTTTTTTCCTAATTTAGATAAACTATTTCTCAATGAAAAAAGATTAGTATAGGAAAAAATCTGATAGAGATCTTGTGTGGTAAATACCGTCTTTCCTGTTTGTAATAATTTAGCGAATTCTTTCATTTGTATCTGTAATATAATCAAAAACGATTATATTATAACTATAAGTCATAAATTTGCAAGAAAATTGTTGGTAAAAAAAGTCAGATTTAGTATATATTTGAATATATTTTTATTTTAGAGGTTTGAAATGAACAAATATGATCAAGCATTGGAATATGAAATTTTTATCAAAAAAGAATATGCTTTTGCAGATTATTTTATTCAGAATGCAAACCTTATTTTTGATATCGGAGGACATAGAGGATATTTTAGTAAGTATTGTTTGTCGATCAATCCATGAGTAACAATCCATTACTTCGAACCTATTCCTGCGCTGTACCAACAAGCCAAATTGTTGTTGGAAAATCAGAATACAGTTGTTTTGAATAATGTTGGAATAGCAGCCCAAGAATGAACGCAGACCCTCTATTTCAATCCCCAAAAAACTATGCAATCCAGCAAATATACCAAGACAAAACTCAATCCTGATGGAGAGCAAATCCAAGTGAACATGCAAAATCTAGAACAATATTGTACGCAAAATCATATCGATCAAATAGATCTGGTGAAAATGGACGTAGAAGGGATGGAATATGAAATTATTCAGTCATGGTCAGATGATTTTTTACAAAAAATCCAAGCAATAGTGCTTGAATTTCATTGTTTTGATAAGGAAATGGAAACCCAAAAACAAATGATGATAGAAAAATTGGCTAATCACTTTGTTCTAGAATATTTTTCAAATCAGTTTGGCGATTTTCTATGATATGTTTTAGCTCATCGTTGAGCGGAAAAGAAACAGTAAGATTGATTTTGTATCTGTTATTTTCTGGAATATGTCTCCATTCCAATCCATATATATTTTGGAAATTTGGATATTTGAGTTTGATAAGTTTTGCCAATGCTATAAATCCAAGTCCAGCTCATCATTTTGAAAGAAAATCCCATGGTTTACCCATATTTTCTCCGTGATTTGAAGAGATTTCTTCATAGGAAAGAGGATTGATATCCAAGATATTTTTGAGTCTTTCTAGATTTCTATTGTTGCAAAAACTTTCTATTTCTATCTGGAAATGATTTCCTACTTTGGAAGAACTAATTTCAGCTTTCTTGTCATCAGAGATGATAGAAAACTTTTTCATGTTTTCTGTAAGCTCATCAAGCAAAGAAAAAATCATTTTGTAATCTCCTTTCATTTTGGCATCAGAGAATCAGATAGATTGCATATAAGCAGACAATTGATCTGAAATATCTTGGATATCTTTATCTCAATTTTTTGTAGAAAAAACATCACGAAAGATGAGATCACGAGACATATTTATAATATTATCAGAAGTTGAATAGGGGATTTTGTTTTTTCAAGAAAAATGTTCTTGATTGTGTTCGTCTTGACTATGATCATGCTTACGACTAAGATTATTCATTTTCCAAGAAAAAAATAAAAATCATTTATCGATACATATCTATTTTTTTAAAAAAATCAAGATTGAAATGGATAAAAAGTAAAGAATAATGTTCTTGAAAATGAAAGGGTAAAAAATACAGTAAAGTCTGATTTTTTATTTTTTATCAAATAATTATGTATACAATTCAGAACGTTTTTGCACGTGAAGTATTGGATTCAAGAGGAAATCCAACCGTAGAAGTAGAACTTACTTTATCATCTGGACATATGGGAAGAGCAATTGTTCCTTCTGGAGCATCTACTGGAGTTCATGAAGCATTGGAACTTAGAGATGGTGATAATTCAAGATATCTTGGAAAAGGGGTACGCAAAGCAGTACAAAATGTAAATACTACAATCAAGACAGCTATTATCGGAAAAAGTTTTGAAATGGTAAGAGAACTTGATCAATTGATGATCCAAGTAGACGGTACACCAAACAAATCTGTACTTGGAGCAAATGCAATTTTGGGAGTTTCTATGGCGTTTGTAGCAGCGGTAGCTCAAGCAAACAATCAAGGATTATTCCAATATATCAACAAAGGAGAAGGACATATTTTACCATTTCCTATGATGAATATTATCAACGGAGGGTCTCATGCAGACAATAACGTAGATGTTCAGGAATTTATGATAGTGCCTGTTGGAGCATCATCAGTTGCTGACGCAATCAGAATGGGAGCAGAAGTATTCCACAATCTCAAGAAAATTCTCAAAGGAAAATGACTAGCTACTTCTGTAGGAGATGAAGGAGGTTATGCCCCAAATCTCGGATCAAATGAAGAAGCTATTCAAGTAATTATGCAAGCAATTGCTCAAGCAGGATATACGTCTGATCAAGTAAAATTGGCATTGGATGTAGCATCTTCAGAATTTTTCAAAGATGGAAAATACGAACTTGCTGGTGAAGGAAAAACACTTAGTGCACAAGAATTAGTAGATTTATATGCTTCTTGGGTAGCAAAATATCCTATTATTTCTATTGAAGATGGTATGGCAGAAGATGATTTTGATTGATGGAAATTGCTTACAGAAAAATTAGGAAGCAAAATAATGTTGGTAGGAGACGATTTATTTGTGACAAATATCCAAAGACTCAAACTTGGAATTGAACAAAAAATGGGAAATGCAATCTTGATAAAATTAAATCAGATTGGTTCTGTTTCTGAAACAATTGATTGTATTCGTATGGCTCATGATCACGGTATGACAGCAATTATTTCTCATAGATCAGGAGAAACAGAAGATACATTTATAGCAGATTTGGCAGTAGCAATGAATGCTGGATTTATCAAAACAGGTTCTGCTTCTAGAACAGATAGAATAGCAAAATACAACCAATTGATGAGAATCGAAGAAAAACTTTGAAGTAATGCAAAATATGGAAAATAATCAGTTATGTATAATAAAAAAAAGAGGCTGTAAGGAAACTTACAGCTTTTTGGTTAATTACTTTGATTATTAGTTTTGTGGAATACCATGTTGCATTTTGTTGCAGAACAGGATTTTCCTACAAAATGGTCTCTTAAATACTTTCCGAATCACTGTTCGTAATTCAGATGACCTTCTGTTGTAATTTTTATTGTTTATCATAATTCCTAATTTAGGACAATTTTTATATGTTTTTTATATAAAAAGTCAATAGCTTTTAGTTTGTACTAAAGAGCTTAGTAATGTCAGTATTTATTTTGTTTATCAACGTTGTATGATCAAAAGAATATTCTCATGTAGGATTCTTTTTGTAGAGAGTTTTGTATGCATTTTTGTATAATTGTTCAAAAGAGGAGTAATGTGTTGAGACTTCTTTATCAAAATATTCTGATAGATTCTTGTATTTACTACCCAATATTGATCAGTAAGTTTTGAGATTATGTATAAACTGAGTAAAAAGAGTATAAAACATAACAGGTTCAAGAGCTATAATTTCTTTGGTGTTTTGATATCAGGTGTAAAGTTTATTTTCATCCTTGAGATCATTAAAAAATGAGTCTATCAAAAAAGATTTCTTTTTGGCTTCTTTTCTTTTTTTTGCAATATTTCATTCGTTGTCAGAAATAATAAGATCTAGCCATTCTTCATATGTTCCTTGTTTTCCAGCTCAGGTGATAACAAAATCAGCTCATCAAAAAGTATCGTCTTGAGCAGAAGTTTTGATAATTTTGATATTGGATATATTTTTGGTATAAGGAGCCAAGAGTACAGGAATAATTTCCATAGCAAAATATTCTGATAAACGATTTAAGAGATAATCTCTCATATTTCGTTCTCCGCTAAGAAAATAAGAGGCAAGTTTTTTTTGATTAAAAGCGACAAGATCAATCACTGGTTTATCTACAAAAATAGTGGAATTTTTTTTGAGAGCGGTAGTTCATCAATCATGAAGATCTTTGGGTGAAGTAAGTTTTTCTTCTTGCAAATCTTTTGGTTCAAAAGAAGGACAGGTGGCAGTAGCGTTTTTTTGAAAAAAATAGGATCTAATTTGTTCTGCTTGCAAACGTTCTTTTTCGCTATAATGAGTATCGGTTCATTCTTTGATATGGTTAGAATAGGCTATTTCTGCTTCTTGTCTTCGAAGATCTAATTGTTGTTTAGAAAAAATAACTATTGGTTCTTTTTCAGGCACTTTAAGCGTATGTTCTATTTTTTGTTTTTTTTGAGAAATACTTGATGTTATCTTTTTTTGTAAAGTAGATATCAAAGATTCGATGCTATCAAGCATAGGATCTCCATTCTCTTTGAGAAAAGAAAATTGATTTTTGTTGGGATATTTTTTTTGATAAAGAAGATATTTTTTCTTTTCTGCAGGTGTATATTCCACAAAAAATTGCGCCAATTTTTCTGTGCATTCCAAAAGAGAAGGATCTATTTTACCGAGAGAACAGAGAAACGATCTTCAATGATGTTTTTTTTCTTTTATTTTTTGTAAACAAGCCCTCGCTTCTTTTATCTCTCATTTTTTTTGATCCAAAGAAGAATCTGATAATTTTTTTTGTAATTCAGCAACAGTGTCTTGTTTGATTTTTTCTTTTTGGATAGTTTTTTGGTTTTTTATAAATGCTTCTTTTTGGTTTTCGATATAGGTAATTGAAAAATCTACGAATTCTTTTTCGTTATTTTTGTTGTACAACTGTTTTTTGGGAGAAAAGATATTTGGATTTTCTTGTAAAATTTTGGTATATACAGATTTTCACAAAATATTTTCTACTATTTTTGGAGAAGAGATAAGTGCATCAACAATCAAATCTACTTCAGCAGAATTCATTAAATTCATTTGTAATAATCTATCTTTGTGTGATCAAATTATATCTCAAGAATCCAAATCTGGATTTTGTTGTATCTGGGATTCATTATTTTGTGCCAACATATTTTTTCTTGGAAAAATAAAATTATCCAAGTATATTTTGTTTTTGATTTTTTTGCAAATTTTAGCTCCTTTTTTGTCTGCAAATCTATATACTCCCAAACATGCAACCAGAAATTATCTATAAACCTATCAGAAACGGCTATGCCAGAATCAACAAAGAAGGAAATCTTGTACTCTGTATTCCTTCTCGTTTGCGCAATAACCAAAAATTTCATCAAGTACTTTTGGAAAAAGGAGAGCAACTTTTGGCTCGTTACAACAAAAGAAATCATGTGACTATGGTGGGCGAAGAAGGTGTCGTGCTGTTCGGAGAACAGGTGGCAATCGAAGAAATTACCCCTTCGCCCAAAAACCTCCACAAAGAACTCAAAACTATTTTGTACGACTATGCAAAACCTCTATTGGATAAATATAGTAATGAATTAAAAATACGTTATATCTCGTTAACTATTAGAAGGGTAAGTGCAAAACGGGGGAGTTGCACCCATGATCAAAAAATTATGTTGAATGCAAAACTTATACATTTACCAACCAGACTTATTGTATATGTTATTATTCATGAAGCCTGCCACCTCAAAATAAAAGATCATAGCCCTCGTTTCCGAAAATTGGTTGAATTCTATTGTCCAAACTATAAAATTCTCAAGAAAGAACTCAGCAACTATGTATTAAAATAATTCTTAATCGAACAATAAGAAGAAAACAATAATTATATCATCGTTCGCAGTTTATATTTTTTAACGGCAAAAAACACAAACAAATCGGCAACGCTGTGTTTTTACGCCTAAAATATAAAGGCATCACTTATGATATAATTATTGTTCCAATGTACTTACTCATCCAAGCAATAAAGAAATAACTCGAGCAATAAAGGAAATAAATAAAAGAAGGAAAGCATCAACAAAACAACATCATCTGTAGCCAAAGCCAAGAATGCAATAAATTTGTGAATAATGACCTTTGACTTGATATTGCCTTGATGATTGACGAATTTTATTATTTTCTATTGCGAGATAACTTTAATTTATACCCAAAACCATGTACAATCCCTACGATTTCTACTTTAAACAAGCCAAAAAAGAATGATACAAAGCCCGCAGTGCTTTTAAATTGGACGAAATCCAAGAAAAATTTCACCTTTTTGATAAGACAACAAAACACGTCATAGATATTGGATGTGCACCAGGAAGCTGGTTACAATACGCAATATCTCAAATGCAAACATATAAAGTCAAAGACTACAAAATAATCTGATTTGATCTTAAACCGGTAGAACTCAACCTTCCAGGATTGGTTACCTATCAACAAGATATTACTGACCAGGAAAAAGTGAAATCACTATTGGGAGAACAGTGAATCCAACAGGTAGACCTTATCCAATCAGACATGGCTCCCAACACTACAGGAATCAAAGATTTGGATGCAATGAGATCAATGGGATTGATACAGGAAACACTTTGGATGTACAAAGAATTACTCAAACCAAACGGAAAATTTGTGATCAAAGTTTTTATGTGACCAGGATTTGAAGAATTTGTGAAGGAGTTGAAAACTCATTTTGGATGAAGAGCAATCAAGATATTTAAACCACAAGCCTGCAGATCAGCTTCAAAAGAAACCTATGTTGTTAAAATATAAAAAAAACCTCGTAATGCATTACCGCGCTACGAGATTTTTTTTATATAAGATTTTGTTTGTTCTATTTCATAAGAGCTTGAAGTTCAGAATCAAATTTTTCAAAAGGATATGCTCAATTAACAACAACATATTTACCTGTTTGTTTGTCTAAGATAACATTTCCAGGAGTTCCTCAGATTCCAAAAACGGTATTTGCTTCAGTGATGATACCATCAATTTTTGATTTAAATTCAGAATTTTCAATACATTTTTTGAATTTAGATTCACTAACACCAACTTCTTTTGCAAGTGATACAACATTAGTATCATCAAAAGAGTCAGCTAAGAATGCTTTATCAACATATGCATAAAAAGCTTTTTCTCCTCATAGTTTACCTGCGCATTCAACTCATTCAGCACCTTTGAATGCTGTAGGATGAAGTTGTACCAATGGCATATTTTTGAAAATTAAAGCTACATCATTTGGATATTTTTCTTGAACTTTTTGAAGAGTCTGATCATTGTGATGTCTTTTGCAGAAAGGACAAAGTAAATCAGAATATTCAAATATTACAAATCTAGCATCTTTGTTTCCTCTCACATAGGTATTTTCAAGAAGAGTTGCAATCTTTGCTTGATCAAGTGTTTGAGCTTGACTAGGATTTGCAGTTTCTGTGTTCCCTTGTTGATTGATAGCAACCAATGCTTGATCTAATGATTGTCTTTGTTGCTTTACATAAGCATCACTAGAATAAATTTTTTGCACCAAATTAAAATTTTGTTTTCCACCAGTTTTCATAACTTCCAAATCAAGAGCATCTGTCTTGATAAACGCTATGTAAAGTACAAGAAGAATATTAATAGCCAAAAGACCTACAATAATCTTTTTGATAAGACTTCATTTCAAAGCTGATGATTTATTACTATGTTTTTCCATTATAAATATTCGTGTATAGGATAAATATTATTTAACTCAAAATGAATCCAATCATTGTTGAATAGCATCTTTTTGCTGTGAAATATACATTTCACTATTGTAATATTGTTTTGCAATAGCAAAATTTTCAGCTCAACCAGTTTTCATAACTTCCAAACCAAGAGCATCTGTTTTGATAAACGCTACGTAAAGCAATAAGATTGCATTTACTGAAAGTGCGATAACCAATGTAATATCCAAATATTTCATAAATTTCATGTACATAAAGTCATAAGAAATTAAAATTATTGAGCTTGTTCTTGAGTTGGTTCAACAGCTTGTTGAACAGCAGCAGTATCAACAGGAGCTTGTTCTTGAGGTTGAGACAACATTTGAAGAGCTTGCTCTAATTGTTGTTTTTGTTGTAATTTATATCATTCAGTTTTATAAATTTGTTTTATTAATTTGTAATTTTCTTGACCACCAGATCTCAATACTTCTACTTTTGTTTGATTAACAAGAACAAATACTGTTAAAACTAGGTTTATAACCAAAAGACCAATCAAAATACAATGTTTTGAAATACGGCAACAAGGAGTTGAACAACAAGTTTCTCCAGAAGAAATTTTCTTTGTTTCTACAGTAACAGTTGGTTTTGAAACAACTTTAGTAGCAGGTTTTTTTACAGATTTTACAACCATGATAATACATTATAAAATATAAAATTTTAATAAACTATCTCGTAAAATAATAATTTTAAAAGCAAAAACAAGTACTAATCGACAAAGATCGTTATTTTAAATTGACTTTGTATGTATTGTATCTATAATAAAACACAAGAATTTATGATGAAAGAGATGTCTTTTTTTCTATCGAAACATATCCAACAAGGAGTCAGAAAAACACAAAAAAACTATAATTGACCATACTATCTTCAAACACATGCAAAAATATTCCCATACTTAGTAATGCAATCCATCCAATAAGAAAAGCACGAATAGTTATTCCAAATCATTCCAAAGAGAGGAGTAATTTCAATTTTTTTCGACAAAGAACATATCGCCAAACAAACAAGGCAAATCATAATATACCAATATCAATAAGAATCTGAATAAAATAATTTTCGGGAAGTATTTGTCCATTGTGATGAATTGCTGGTCAAGAACTACCTAATCAATATCATAATGGTTTACTCAATACATATTGGATACTAGAAAACTTTGCAGTAATATGAGCTAATGTAGAAGATTCTTTGAGAAAACTTAATCCCAAAATTCACAAAAGTACCACGATAAAAATCAGAATACTAACTTTCCAGTGACGTTTCCATCGACGAATATTTCGCAAAAGAAATATAACAAGTATTCCCAAAAGAGCACTTCTCGACAATGTTGCCAAAATTGCAGCAAACCAAAGAAAATAAACCCCCAAAGAAATCAGATTTGTTTTTTTGAGAAAAAATGTTTGTAATGAAGAAAAAGAAAATTTGAAATAACTCAGTATCAAAGGAAAAAATGCTACCAAAAAATATCAGTAATTATTGGGACCCGCAAATATTCATTGCCACCTCAGCGTCCCCTCAAATCAGGTAAGATAGTATAAAGGTGGATTAGCACCAAAATAAAAATCATTTAAAGCGCCATATCATAACCAAAAGAAAAAATCAGGAAAAAGAAGTTTTGCTCATTGCCATAAAAATCAGAACCCTACCAAAGCTACCAAGATCCAAACGAAACCATCTACAAACTTTTTGATGGTATGATGTATAGTGGATACCTGTTTTTTGGTCCCCAAATGGAAGAGTGAATGCCCAATAAATGTTGCACTAAGAAACAGGAATATATAATAAAAACCATATTTGAATCCTACAAACATATCATAAAACGATTTATCCTGAATATAGGAAAAAAAGAGACTAGATCAAAGTAAGAGAAAAAAAACGATTCGTAACATTTTCCAGCGTTTTCGATAACCTACAAAAGAAGAAATCGAAGAAAGAAGCGAGTATCAAAAAAATAGTATCCATATTCAATCTCTTATCAAAGCAGGAAGTTGAGGAAATGCTCCATCAAAAATTCCATACCCCAAAGAAGTTACCAAAATATGGTACAACAAAAAAACTACCAAAAACATACGAAGAACCAAAAGCATCTGCATTGTTTAGCAAATAAGATACGAAAAAACATAGTTAAAACAGATTGAAAATCAACTCATATTAGATACATTAAATGGGTTAGATTAATTTTGTTTAAGTAATGTCTTTCTTTCTTAAATCGAGCAATAAAGAAGACAAACAAAAAGAATGTATTATCACTAAATCAACAATATTCGTAGCCAAAGATAAGAATTCAATCATTATCAGACAAAAAACTAAACAGAGATATTGCCTTGATAATACATGATGTTGTTTGTCTTTTATTGCGAGATAAATCCTTTTTTAAATTTTTATGACTCAATGACGAAAATAAGTGTAATAATTCAATCAAGAGGAAATGATAGTATCAATATGAAACGTAGTGTTTCTTGTTTTCTCAACCAAACACATCAAGACAAAGAATTGATTCTGATTATTGATCAAATATTCACTCAGGAATCTTATCAGGATTGGATAAACAACATTTTTGATTGAACTATATCACACAATATTCGTGTATTTTCCAATCTCAATGCAGAGTTTACTCATCAAAATGTCAGTGCAATGAGAAATTTTGGAGCACAACAAGCAAAAGGGGAGTATATTCTTTTTATGGATGATGATGAAGATAGTTATCCAGAATATTTGGAAAAAAATCTCCATTATTGGCAAAAAATGAAAAAAATATTGGGGAAAGATTTTGTGCTTACACCAACATTGATGTATAGACATACGGGAAATATTCAAAATCAATGATTTTCCAAATTTAATTACTGGTTGTCCAGACCTAGCGGATGCGTTCTGGGGCAAAGAGAGTGGGCGAGGATCCAGATGTATTCGTGAAATTCCCTGTTTGCCCCAGCGATCATCTTTCAACAAAATCCTATGGATGAACGTTTTGATTTTGTTTATGAAGATTTGGCATATACACGCTTTTTATACCAAGCAAATTATCCCATTATTGTAACGCAAAAAATCAAAATATATCATATGGAAAAAGACAAAACAAAACTTGAACAGGCATGGGTTGGAAATCCTTTGCAAGCATACAAAAAAGCAAAACATAGAATCCTTTTTGTCCGTAAATTTGCTACATGACGAGAAAAAATTCAGTTTTTTCTCCTAGGATTTCGAGGCCAACCCCTTCGACTTATCTGTAAAGTTTTTCTATATACAACTCCGCAAAAATTATCAATCATCAAAAGTATTCGAAAATGAACAATTGATGGAATAAGACAAAGAGTACCAGAATATTAATGATTGCAATCGAAAAGCAAATCTTTATAATAAAAATAAAGGTCAGAATTTTATTTTGTCTTAAAAAGAAATGGAAAAGGTACTCTTGGTAATTCTTGACGGATTTTGAATAAATACTGCAACTCCAGAAGAAAACGCAATCATTCAATCACATACAACCACTTTTCAATCATTATTTTCCAAGCTTACTACAAAACTTCATGCTTCAGGAAAATTTGTTGGTTTACCTGATGGGCAAATGGGAAATTCTGAAGTAGGACATATGACAATCGGTAGTTGAAGAATTATTAAACAAAACTTAGTTGCAATCCAAGATATGCTTGATGATGGAAGCTTTGCTTCATTACCAGAATTTTTGGCTGGTATAGAACATTGTAGAAAATATAAATCAAACCTTCATCTTCTCCAATTATTTGGTCCAGGTAGTGTGCATGCAATGGATTCTCACCTCAAAAAACTACTTCCTCATATTCCCGAAGATATCAATGTATATTTACATTTTTTCACAGATGGAAGAGATTTGGATCCAAGATCTGCAGCAAATTTGATGCAAGAATTTGAATTGTTCTTAGAATCATTTCCCAATGTTGTTATTGCTTCATTGGCAGGGAGATATTATGGAATGGATAGAGATAATAACTGGGAAAGAACCCAAAAATCATATGATGAAATCGTATATGGACAATTACAAACCAATGATAAACCAAGTGAATATATAGCAAAATCTTATGAAAAAGAAATAAATGATGAATTTCTTATTCCAGTGAGTTTTATGGATGGAGAACAAATAGAATCTGATGATGCTGTGTTTTTTCTCAATTTCAGATCAGATAGAGCAAGACAATTGACACAAGCACTTATGGTATCTACTCATCCACAAGAAGCCAAAAATTATCCTACTTGGAATAGGCAATTTATGACAAAATCATTAAAAAATTTATATATTGCTACAATGACAAAATATTACAAAGAATATCAATGATCAGTATTTGTAAAAGCATTTGATATCAAAAATACATTGGGTGAAGTAGTTGCTCATCATGAAAAAAAACAACTTCATATAGCAGAAACTGAAAAATTTGCCCATGTAACCAAATTTTTTAATGGAGATAAACAGATCGTTTACGATAGAGAAAAAGATATTTTGGTTCCTTCACACAAAGTAGCAACATACGACCTTGATCCCGAAATGTCAGCTCAAGAAATTTATGATCAACTCATTTCTGAAATAGCATGATATGATTTTACCGTTGTTAATTTTGCAAATGGAGATATGGTAGGTCATACATGAAATATGATAGCAGCAGAACAAGCTGTAAAAAAGTTAGATAAAATTATTAAAGATATTATACGTTTTACCAAAAAAAACGGTATACATCTTTTGATTACAGCAGACCATGGAAATTGTGAAGAAATGTGAAATTCTGAACACCCCAAAACAGCACATACAACAAATCTGGTTCCTTTTTGGTATATCAAAGATGAAAACGTACAACCAACTAAATCAACAGGATGATTGTCTGATATAGCTCCAACGATATTAACACTAATGAATATTCCTATGCCCAAAGAAATAACGGGAAAATCTCTTATTTAATATGTAATTATTTTATAATGCCTTCTCAAAAAAGAGAATCAAACAGGATATTTCTCTATGTGATAATTTCAGTAGCAGTATGTATCTGAATATATATTTGAGTATTTATAGCAAACTCAAATATTTCATTTTCATCAAAAAATAAGCCATCGTATACAAACCCTATTCTAGAAACTGAAAATGCAGAAATGATTACGAAAAATAGAAATATTAACCTAGAAAAAGAAATCCAAGAATACACCGAAATAAAAAAGGGAAAAAACAAAACCACTCATATTTCAGTTTATTTTAGAAACCTCAATAATGGAAACCGATTTGGATTAAATGAAAAAGAAGAATTTTCTCCTGCAAGTTTAATGAAATTACCACTATTGATAGCTTATTATAAACTTTCTGAACAAAATCCTTGATTACTCAATAAAAAGGTTGTTTATATACCAAATCAACAAGAACAACAAATTACCCAAAATTTTAAACCAGAAAAATCATTGATAGATTACCAAGAATATTCTATCAAAGAATTATTGGATTACATGATTATCTATTCAGATAATAAAGCATCAGTGCTACTAGAATCATTAATAGATATAGCAGAATACAAAAAAACATTTACAGATATTTGAATTACTTTTCCAGAATTTAAAAGTTGAGCTTTTGAAAATAATATCAGAATTATTGATTATGCAGCTTTTTTTAGAGTTCTTTACAATGCTTCATATTTAAATAAAGAAAATTCTAATTATGTACTTTCTCTCCTTACAAAAACAACATTTAAAGATGGTTTATTAGCTGGTGTGTCTGACGATATTGTTATAAGTCACAAATTTTGAGAAAGAGTTATTGGTGGCGAAAAACAGTTACATGATTGTTGAATTGTGTATTACCCGGAACATCCTTATGTTTTATGTATAATGACAAGAGGTCGAGATCGAAATAAACTAGAAACAATTATTTCTGATATAGCTAAAAAAATATACAATAAAGTGGATACTGAGTACAGTAAGGAATAATTTTAACTTTTTTCTTATCATAATGAAAAGAAAAGATTATATTTCTTGGGATGAATATTTTATGGGAGTAGCATTATTGTCTGCTCAGCGCAGTAAAGATCCAGTAAGACAAATTGGTGCCTGTATAGTAAATTCTAAGAATAGAATTATAGGGATAGGCTATAATTGATTACCTGCATGATGTAATGATGATGATTTTCCGCGAGGTAAAAATCCAAATATTTTGGAAGACAAACGTACGTATGTTGTGCATGCTGAAGTAAATGCAATACTCAATAGTTCCGGTAATAATATACAAGGTTCTACTTTATATGTATTACTTTTTCCTTGTCATGAATGTACAAAACTTATCATTCAATCCTGAATAAAAAGAGTAGTGTATATTTCGGATGAAGATGCTCACAAAGATACCAATAAAGCAGCAAAGAAAATGCTAAAAAGTTCGTGAATAGAACTTGTGCCTTTCGAAATTAAAGAGCCAAAGTTAATTCTTGATTTTGAAAGAGAAAGATACATCTGATAAAAAATTATTCTTTCATTTTACACTTACTTATTTCAAACGTAAGATTTTCAATTTCTTGTTTGAGATAGGAAATCTGTTCTTTTTTTTCTTGTATGAGAGAAATATCAGCTCAACTAGCAGTAAGATGTTGAATAGTTGTCCTTACGTGTTGGAGAAGTTCTTCTTTTTCTTGAATTTGTTTTTGCAATAAAATACGTTGAGAAACCGGAGCACGAGAACAGGATTTAATTCCAAGAGAAATATCAATAATATCTTCTTGTTTGTACTCATGAGGTATAGGTTCATGATGGACAAGATAAAGAATATCCTCGGTATGTAATATTTTTTTGAGCAATAATTCGTTACTTTTTGCAAATTGAAGAAAATCTGGATTTGATCTTATAAAAATTCCTACATTATCATGTTTTTTCAAATTAAGTTCAGATTTCATTGATAATAATCTATCAATAATATCCATAAATAAACTAATAAGATATGTTTTTTCTCCAAAAGGAAGTAACATCGTATTTTCTTGTTCAAACGATTCTCAAAATTCAAAAAGAGTCCATAATTCTTTTGTAAGTAACGGAATATAGGAATTGAGTATACGTAATAAGGTTCAAATAATATAAATACAAAGGGAATTGGATTGACTTGATGGTGCTGATTTAATAAGTTCAAGGTATTTTCCAGAAAAATCTTGTTGAATATAATCAAATACTTTTTTACCATAATTTCATAATTGTTGTGTGTTTTTTATTGTGGAAAATTCTTCTAATAATGCATTAAGTTTTGTAAGAATTCGTGAATCAAAAGCATTAAATTCGTGACTACCTTTGTTGAGATTTTCTTGTAGAGATGAAAATGATATTTTGGTCTGTTGTTCACTAAACGACATTTTTACATATCTGCAAGCATTCCAAAAATTAGCAATCACAGTATCCCATTTTGCAAAAATATCTGGTGAGTATCAATAAGCAGGGTTGTTTGCCATCAAAACGGCTAGCCTAATACAATCTGGATGATAATTTTTTAAAGTTTGATGATCAAAAAAATCATAGGGTTTATGAATCTTTTCACAAAAAAATCAAGAAAGATATTGTACACTATTCCATACCTGTTCTTTGGTATGATAATAAGAAAATATGCTAGTCCTAAGAAAACTTTTTCAAGATTCAGGAGTAACATAAAAATCAAGATCTTTTCCTCACGGGAATTCCTTTCTATTCTTAATCAAAAGACTGGTAAAGAAAAAATCTTCATGTAAATATTGATCTGATTGAACACGATTTTGTATAGGTGCAAATATATACATTCAATGATGTGTTTTTTCTAGACAAGAACAATTATCCAAAAAAGACAAAAGAGCAGTTATTTGTTTTTCTTGTTTATCATAAATATCAATAGTATCAATAGTTGTTATCAGATTTTCAATCTCTTTGATAGTATCAGGAAAAATCTGTTTCCAATAAGAAAATAATTTGGTAAACGTATTGGCTCATTCTTGTTTTTTACTTATCATATCAACAAATTCTTCAAATGAAAATGTTGGATTAAGATAATGATTGGTAATACAAAAAAGAATAAAAAGTCAGAATATAAAACTATCTTTCTTTTTGGATTGTGTATAATATTCTTGTAATCCAATACTATCCATGAGTATTGTATCTTTATCATTTGATCGTACTGGTAATAAAATTCATGGAGTATTGGTAGTAATAAGCCAGTAAGAAGAAGAGAAATATTCACAAGAGAAGGCAGAATCAAAAGAATCTTTGAAGGTATCAAAGAAAAGGTCTATTGATTGCTGAGGTAGTTTTGCAAAATATCAATTCCAGCTGCGAGCTATAAGTTCTTCGTTATTTTCTTCCAATAAAACGATATCTTTTTCGAAAGATTCAGTTTTGATGAGATTTCCTATATCAGAAAGGCTTTGAATTATATTGGAGAAAAAAGTTTCAACAGGTTTTCCAGCAAATATTCCAGCATATTCACTAAAAAATCAATGTGCATCTATAGCATAAACATCAGTTGGTAGGCCGTGATCTTTTGCTATTGCGAGTCCGATTTTATCATGTCATGGAGTGACTCTGTAAATACCTCCATATCTCGTGAAATCGGCCCTCTCATCAATAATAATCGGAATAGTCTTATTGATAATCGGAATAATTGCTTCCTGATTTTTAAGTTGTTTTGCTTTTTTATGCTGAGGATGAATAGCAATAGCTACATCTCAAAAAATTGTTTCTGGTGTCGTTGTTAAAACATCAAGAGAGTGATTTTTGGTACTTACAAAATATTTCAACGTGTAACGATTTTTTTTTCAAGGTATTTTTTTAACAATATCGGTAGTTACAGGTGATTCTTTTTTTGATGATCGGTAAACAACACGAGTATCTTGATAAATAATTCAAGAGCGAATATAATGAGAAAAAAGTTCCTGAGTTGCAAATGTTAATGCCAAATCTTTTTCAATATCTTTTTTATCAATAAAACCATGCATTCAAAAGTATTTTGAAAAAAGAGTGGTATTTGTTTTTGCTCAGAAAAAAGGATGTCTTTTGTGATGAATATGATACAAAGTATCAAGACAAAACAAAGTAAATGCTTGTTCTACAGATGGTGTTGAATGATATTCTGGTGTATAAAAGAGGGGGGTGATTACCGTTTCCTCCTTTGAAAAAGTAGGTTTTATGTGTTTATATTGTTTAGGAAAATCAAGCATACAATCTAGAATATATCAAAATAAAAATATTATTTTACTCTATTGAAAAGAGATAATCTATAGGTCGCATAGAAAAAAACTGCAACAAAAACAAAAAGAAGTATATTTTCCATTGGTCATGTTTGAACCTTTTTTACATCTTGAATAACCAATGCCTTTCCATCTTTACAGACTGCTTGAACAACATAATAACTATATTTTTCTTGTTTAGCATTTTTATTGAAAGGATATTCAAATCTGGTTTCTTCTGTTTCGGTTATCTTTTGCATTTTTTCCACATCAGAGGTTGAAAATTCTGATCTATAGATGATATATTTTTCTACATTTTGTATGGTATCTCGAGTGAGATAATGACGATCTCAGATAATAGTATCCAATATTTCTATTCATTGTACGGTACAGAGAGATTCTCCTATCTCTCCTACAACAGCTTGTACAATGCTCGAAGAAGTTCCAATGATATTTCCATCAATATCCAAGGGAGATACTTTAAAATAATAGGTTTGCCCTATAGTAAGATCCTCCAAAATAATTTCTTTTTTGCTAACAATAGCAGATCAGCTAAGTTCTGTTTCACGTGTTCAAAAAACAACACTATACTTTGCAGCTTCTCATCATTCAACTTCCCAGGTAAGAGTGAGTTTGTTTTTGTATACAGAATCTCAAAATACTCTAACTTTACCAATTTTCATAGATTTTTCTGAAATAAGACGCGTTATATTATTATATTCTTTTGTAGATCCATCAATGATAAGATCAAGAGAAACATCAATTTTACCTTCACTATCTATTACCATGTCTTTGGTAAATGATCAAGCAGAACTAAGATCCATAGGAGCGCTTCTTCAGTTACTAAGTTTGATAGTTGCAGACGTTACAGAATCACTTGTAGAAACTCTAAACGTAACTTTGGTACCTGCTTTTATAGTATTACCAGGAAGAACTTGAATACTATTAAATGTTCAATCAGTAACAGATTTAAAGGTAAAATCAAAAGATTCAGATTCACCTAAAATAACATTATTGATATCCAAAACTTTGGCTTGAAGAGAATTAGTACCAACTTTTAATCCTGTAATATATGCTGTAAAATTTCCTACAGAAGATGTAGTACCTTTGTAAGAAAGTTGGCTATTAAGATAAATTTCAAAAGGAGAATTCGGTAAATCAGAAGCTTCTCACATAACTTCCAAGACTTCATTTTTTTCTGTGCTATTTTTGATAGGACTGGTAATTGTTATTGTCTTAACATCAGAGGAAGAATTAGTTGTTCATACGATTACTGTCTTTTCTCATTTGATTGAATCATCAGAAATATCGGACGAAGTTACGGTAAAAGTACCTGCTTTTTTTATAATAAGTCATTTTG
The DNA here is from genome assembly GCA_964586005.1 of uncultured Candidatus Peribacteria bacterium. Lineage (GTDB taxonomy): Bacteria > Patescibacteriota > Gracilibacteria > Absconditabacterales > Absconditicoccaceae > UBA5124. The sequence goes on from CAZPFR010000006.1 coordinate 21,682, forward strand.
AAAACGTTTTTTGTCATTGATCCTGAGGTATGAATGTATAGAGTCCTTGACTAGGTACAACAAAATCTTTGAAATCCAAAGCTCATTCAACATCAATAAAAACATCTCACTCATAATCTTTTATCACATCTCAATTTGCTTTAACGGCTTTGATAGTCATATCAACAGGAGTTCCTACATCAAAAGAGCTAGGTTCTACTTGTACAATAAAAGCATCAGGTTGTATTTGAGCAAAGCTTAATCCTCAAAAAATAGAGACAATACCCAAAGATAAAATATATTTATAGAATTTTTTCATCATAAAAAACAATGAATAAATACAATTAATTTCCATGAACAGACAAGGAAGATAGATTTCCTATAGAAAGATTTTGTTTAGTAGTATTTTTTGTATAATATCATTCTTCAACCAAAATATACGAAGCATCCCCAGAAAAAGGAATCGTAAGAATACTATTTTGTTCTGTAAAATCAGTACAATCGATTGAAATTTCCATAAAATCCTGAGTATTTGAAATAACTTCAAAAGGACATTGGCTTGTTATCTGTTGGGGATTGACAAGTAAATCAGGATGACGTGCAAGAATAATATTTATAGGATGAACAGTAACTTGTTGTTTATTGAAAAAGACATCCAAAGAATTCTGATTTTGTTGATATGCTATATCTCGATTATTTTTTTTAATCATATCAATTTCGTAAAGATTAAGAACACTAGCTTGCAAAAAGTTTGGATGTTTTACCAAAAAGAAAACACCGACAGAAAAAACAATAGCTACCAACAAAATTTCAATATTACGAACCAATCTTTGTCAGATTTTCATGATATCCAAAACGTGATAATAAAAAACAAAAAAAATATAGGAATATAAAACAAAAAATCAAATCAAAAATTTGACAAAAACATCGTTTTTGAGTATAATTTCAAAAAGTTTTTTATTTAAAAGAGGACTCTATGAAAAAATATATATATATTATTTTATGATTACTAGCATGCTTTTCGCAAGTAACGGTATTCGCACAAGAGTGAAGCCGATGATCATACGGAAGAAGTCCAACCGAAATTTTGGAAACAGTAGTGTGAGAAGCAAACAAAAATGGTCAGATTCAAGAAACTGCATTAGATAATATCACCGATAAAGAATGATCATTTCAAGCTCAATATAAAATAGCAAATACATTGGATTATTTGAGAGTGAATATAGCTCCTTATTTGCAGTGGATTGTTTATATAGGTATGGTTGCAGCAGTAATTTTGATTATTTACAACGGTTTTCTAATGGTAACTCACACGGTAAATAGCGAATGAGATTTTAGCAAAACAAAAAAAAGACTCTGATATATATTCATAGGTATTTTATTGTTGACAGGATTTTATGCAATTATCAAACTGGTTGTAGGTCTTATTAATTCAGTTTTTGGTACAGGACCATCAGGCGATACAGGATTTTAATTTGTAATACTACATATGATAAAAAAAATAACAAAATTATTGATATTTACTATGACGATATTATGAATTGGTGGTTGAGCAATGTATGCAATAGCCCCATCTTTTGACAATAATTTTGCAAATTATCTTACCGATGCAACCCCAGATAGTTATGGAAGAGTAGAAACTGTATTTAGTTTTTCCAATTGTATAGATAGAAATCAAAGTATAGGAGATAATATAAAAAATCTTTTCTATCCTAGTAAATTTGTTAGCAATCCTGCATGTTCAATTACCTGATGAGGATTGATTTGGGATATGCTCAGAGTAGTTATGTTTGCAATTATTTTCTTGTTTATTGTGGTTGCAGGAATCAATCTGATAATCAATGGTACTTCCTGAGATACTGCCAAAAAATCGTTTATGAGTTTAGTATATATTGCCTATTGATCATTTTTGATTTTTGGTGTAATATGGATATTATGATATGTATTGAATATCGAAGATATTGCCTGATCAACAGATTTAGTCAATAATATTCAAAATAATCTTTTTCTTCAGATTTTAAGCTTTTTTAAAGTATTAGCGTTTTTTATTGCTATAGTGATGATGATTGTTGCATGATTCAAAATGATGGCAGCTATGGACAAAGAAGATAAAATAAAAGAAGGAAGAAAATGAGCAATAAATATTCTTGTTGCCTTAGTGTTTATAAAAATAATAGATTATGTGTTTTATATTGCTCAATCATCAGATTTTGCACAAAAAACATCGAATCTGATATTGGATGTTGCAAAAATTTTGGGATGGGTATTGGGTATTGCTTTCGTATTTTGATTATTTTATGCTTGATATCAATTATTTCTTTCTGGAGGAAATGAAAAAGCACTGAAAAAAACAACAGGAATTTTGATGAATATTGTTGTAATATCTGTAGTAGTATTCTTATTTTTACTTCTCATATATCAAATATTCGGTGAATTTATCAAATAATATCCAACAAGATCGTTTTCCAGTCAATATTGTTTTCTAGTAGCGTTAATGCATTTTCATGATTAAAGTGTTTTGTTTCTTCTCCTATTTTATCAATAGGAACTTTGAGAATAATTCTTGGAATTTGAAATTTTTGTCCCACATAATCAATAGCGAAACTCTCCATATCTACGATATATGTCTCTTCTTCAAGAAGATCTGAATATACAGGAGTTTCGCTACAAAAGCAACTGCTCACAGGAGCGACTAACTTTATAATAGGTACTATATTTTCTTTGCCTGTACTCGCATTGATGATACGGGTAATCTGGACTAATTTTTTTTTCTCTCAAATATATCAACAAACTCATATATTCAATAATAAATCTGGTTTTTCTTCTTTATTGGTTAACATATACTGTGACAATGAAAATAACGTTTCGTAATTTCATATTCCTGTCGTCAAAAAAACAACCGAAAGATGTGGAATATTCAGATTCTTAATATTATTTTTGATAATTTTCATTTCTTTTCACGTCGCTGCACAAACCAAAATTTTCATACATAAATAGTAAATTATAAAGAGACGTATTTTTAAACCTGGGAGCAAAAAGTAACATTATAAATGTAAAATAAATATAATTATTCACTATAAACTATCAACTATAAACTATTTTACTGTTGCAATTTTTTAAAAACTAAGTATATTCCAGGTGAACTTTTACTTCATACCAATGCTCATGGAACCAAAAAAGCATTACGTAAGTTATGAAGAATTACAGAAAAAATGTATTTTATTAGCAGAAAAAATACAGAAAAATAAATTTTTTCCGGATATGATAGTTTCAGTTACAAGATGATGATTGCTTTCTGCATATTTTTTAGCAGATATGTTGGGGGTAAAAAGTATAGAAACCATAAATATTAGTACTCGTGATGGACATAAATCATGAGAAATCAAGGATTCAACCAAAATCCCCAAAGATTTTACGGAGTTTAAAACACTTATTGTAGATGATTTGATCGATAGTGGGAAAACTATGAAATATATATTAAATCAATATACATTCAATCCTTTGCAAACCAAAATAGCAACGTTGTACTGCAAAAAAGATGCAAGTATCAAGCCAGATTTTTTTGTAGAAGAGACTGCTTCTCATGATTGGATAGTATTTCCTTACGAAAGATAATTTTTATATAAAAATTCCATACAAAATGAGCAAAATCGTATCAATAGACGGTATGACGTGGATGCATTTTCATCATCCATCCAAAGAAGAAATCAAAGAAATAGTAGAAACATATGATGTTCATGAACTTATCGAAGAAGATATTACCGAAAAGACCACTCAGGATAAAATAGATATATATGATGATGCAATATTTCTTGTTCTTCATTTTCCAAAATATGATAGTAAAAGCGAAAAATACCTTTCCAATGAATTTAATATTATTTTGGGAAAAAATTTTATCGTTTCCGTAACAAAATTTCACACTAACCATATAGAAAGTATCAGAAAAGAATATAATGACGATCTTCGTGAAGATGAGGATAGAGATGAGCATGAATTTAAAATATCTCCTTATTATATTCTCTATAAAATTATTGATGTAATGTACGATAAAGTATTGCTGGCTTTGCGTAAATTCAATCAAGATTTGAATGAATTGGAAGAACAAGTTTTTGATAACTCTCATTCTAGTAAAGATCTTTTGGAAAGAATGTTGCTCAAAAAACGTAATATTGTATTTCTCAAACATCTTATTTTACCGCAGTCAGATATCCTCAAAGAAATTCAGGAAGCAACAATGAATTTTTATGAATGAGACTTGGATGTTTATTTTGAAGATCTTCAATATAAAACAGATAAAATTCTGGCAACTATCAATATTATTATGGAAAATACAGAATCTATTTCCATGATGTACAATACGTTAGCAAATATCAAAACGAACTCAATTATCTCTTTGCTTACTATTTTGACCGTGATAATATGAATGATGACAATGATTACAGGATTATATGGAATGAATGTTGCTCTTCCTGGTCAAAATGTAGGAGCTACATTCTTTATTATACTAGGAACAATGTTGGTAGTAAGCGGATGAATGTTTGTTTTATTTAAAAAGAAAAATTGGATATAAAAAATCCCCAAAAAAATAAGTGAAATGACGTACCAAAGATAATCTGAAAAAAAAGAAAATAAAAAAAGGACTGCTAATTTAGCAGTCCTTCTCCATAATCTGAGAATATTATTTATTTGATGATTTCATACTTCATCAAAATACCCTCCATTTGTTGTTGCATTTCTATGGCTTTCTTTCTAGCCGTTAGATCAAAATCTCTCTCACTGCTGGCGAAAATAATGCCCCGTGAATTGTTGACCAATAAGCCACATTCTTTATTGATGCCATACTTAGCAACTTCTTCGAGGCTTCCGCCTTGAGCGCCAACACCAGGAATCAATAGGAAGTGATCTGGTACAATTTTTCGTACAAATTGCAAGGATTCTGCTTTGGTAGCTCCGATTACGAACATACTCTTGCCTGGAGTAGCACCCCATTCCAATGCTTTTTTGAGCATATGCTCGTAAACCAGATCTCCCGTTTCTTCAATATGAAGAGTTTGAAGGTCTTTGGAACCATCGTTACTCGTATGATCCAAAATAATGGTCCAATTGCTTTCATACTTCAAAAATGGACTTACAGAATCTTTTCCCATATAGGGAGCTACAGTCACAGCATCACAATCAAAAATTTCAAAAAAGGCTTTTGCATATTGTGTTGATGTGTTTCCAATATCGCCGCGTTTAGCATCAGCAATGATGAGAATTTCAGGATATTTCATCCGTAAATATTCTATCGTATCTTGAAATGCTACTAAACCAGGAATTCCCAAACTTTCATAAAATGCAAGATTGAGCTTATAAGCAACAGTATAAGATGCTGTAGAGTCAATAATTCGCCGGTTAAATTCAAATTGGTCTGATTTATTGACACTTTTTTTTATCGACATTGGAATTTTTTCTATATCAGAATCCAATCCCACACACAAGAACGATTTTTTTTTCTTGATTTCGTTAATTAACATTTGTTTTTGCATAGTTTTTGTTTTTGTTATTGATTGATTAATGTTTCTGAATCAATGATATCCAATCTTTTTGCAAGTTCACCATTGGTAAGGTCATTGTATGTTTTGAAAATACCGATACCTCTTTGATGTTTCTTTTCGTCGCGTATCAGTTTAACCAATTGTTCTGGATGTTCCAGAATCTTTTTACAACCCCAGGTTTTCCGATCTTTCCAATAAGAAATCAAATCTTCAAACATTGGTCGGGAAATTACTTTTTTTTTGAGCAGGTATTTCCAGCATTCGCCGTCGAGTTCAATAATAGCATGCCGATTTATGCCAAGTTCTTTACAAACAGAAACTCCATCTTCCATACGATCTACATAGAATAATACATCAGAGATTTTAGCACCTGCTGCTTTTATCATAGCATCCCATTTTTTTATTGAGCTACCTTCATTGTTGAGGTCTGCAATATGAAGAATGTTGTTGTCTTTTAATTGTTCATCCGGTATACCAAAAGATGTTTTACCATCTTTGTAAAGTATTTTGACATCCCAGTTCATATTGTCGGCTAAGATAATACCAAACGGCCAATCCCTAGATTCACCACAAGAAATGATTGAATTTCTAGTAAATTTATTATCAATAAAATTACTAATGTAATATTCCATAGAAATTACCGCTGAGTTCCTGGTTGATTTCGATTTAAATACATCCATTGATTGGACATAGTAAGGTCCAATATAACATGATGTATAATCAAACCACGGAACCTGCTGATTTTCTGTGAACTTAAATCCACCACAGTTTACAAGATTTTCCAATTCTTGTAATTTTAATTTTGTTTTGTGATATTCATTCATAAATTTTGTTTTAATTATTTATTTGTTTTTGTTTAAATGTAAATATGTTTTTATATATTACAATATATAAATCAAGTTAATTTTTCTTTGCATTCCAATATCAAAAATATATATTAATCACTGAGAAGTTTTTTAGTAGAAGGACTTAGAGACTTAGTAAAGTTGATAGTGAAATATTATTTACTTTTCTAAGTTACTAGTTTCTTTTACAAAAAGTTCTTTTGCCAATAAGCAATTTTATATTTTTTGTAAATAATTATGTCAATTACCAAAAAAAATGTTTCGGTAGCACAACAATCCTACAACCGAGCAGAAAAAACACTGTCATTTGAAACAGGAAAATTAGCAGTACAAGCAGATTGTTCTCTCAAAATTCAATTGGGAGAAAATGTTCTTTTGTGTTCTACTGTTATGGAAAAGAATCCTAGAGATGGAATGGATTTTTTACCGTTAATGATTGATTTTAGAGATAGTTATTCAGCCGCAGGAAGACTTGGATGAGCTGCATACAGAAGAAGAGAATGAAGACCATCGGATCAAGCTGTACTTTATTCAAGACTTGCTGATAGAGCACTTAGACCGATGTTTCCAAAAGGAATGATAAATGATGTTATAATTACAATATCTCCATTGGCTTTGGCACAAGATATGGATCTTGGGGTAATGTGTATTGTAGGTTCTTCTTTATCTATTCTTGCCTCTGGAATTCCTTTTGACGGTCCAGTGGGAGCAGCACAAATTGGATATAAAGATGGTAAATTTCTAGTAAATCCTACAAAAAAAGAACTTGAAACATCATTACTAAACCTTGTTGTTGCAGGAAAAAAAGGATCTATCAATATGATCGAATGTGAAGCAAATGAAGTTCCAGAAGATATTCTCAAACAAGCATTTGTTGTTGGACAACAAGCAATTGATGAATCATGTGAGTATCAAAAATCATACCTACAACTATTATCTATTACACCAAAAGAAGTAAAATATAATAAACCGTCAGAAGATGTTATTGTATATGTATCAAACATTTTGACTCCAGAAAAGTTACAAGCAATGACAGGAAATGCAAAAATCTGATTTAATGAATTATTTAGCCAATATGAAAAAGAGGCTATTGAAATAGCAAAAGAAAAAATAGAAGATTCAACACTCGAAGATTTCACCGAATCCAAAGTGAAAATGGCAGTATTTTATGTAATCAAAAATTTTCTTCGTCATCGTACATTAGAAACGGGAAAGAGAGTAGATGATAGAGATGAAAAAGAAGTAAGATCATTATATTGTGAAACAAGCCTTTTTCCAAGAGTTCATGGAACAGGTCTTTTCCGAAGATGAGATACACAAGTACTAAGCACAGTTACTTTGTGAGCTCCTGGTGATTATCTCATTATTGATGATATGGAAAATGATTATATTAAACAAAGATATATCCATCATTACAATTTTCCTCCATTTTCTGTGGGAGATGCAAAAGCTATTAGAGGAACAGGTCGTAGAGAAATCTGACATGGAAGATTAGCTGAAAAAGCACTTGAACCGATGCTTCCTGCAAAAGAAAGTTTTCCGTATACAATTAGAGTAGTTTCAGATTGTTTAGGTTCATGAGGATCTACATCAATGGGATCAGTTTGTGGATCTACATTAGCACTTATGGATGCAGGAGTTCCTTTGAAAAAACCAGTAGCAGGAATTGCGATGTGACTTATGACAGAACACGAAGAAGACGGAACAATTACCAAACATAGAGTACTCAATGATTTGATGGCAACAGAAGATTTTATGGGAGATATGGATTTCAAAGTTGCTGGGACAAAAGAATGAGTAACAGCTATCCAACTTGATACAAAACTCAAAGGAATTACTATGGATATTGTTCATGAAACAATTACGAGAGCATGTGAATGATACAAAGAAATTATGGATTTTATGCTTGAAACATTACCTGCTCCAAGAAGTTCAGTAGGTACGTATGCACCAAAAATTTATGTAATGAATATCAATCCTGATAAAATCAAAGAAGTAATCGGAAAAGGATGAGATGTTATCAATAAGATCATAGAAGAATCTGGTTGAGTAAAAATCGATCTTTCTGATGATGGAGTTTGTTTTATTACTCATCAAAACCAAGCATCTATAGATAAAGCTGTAGAAATGATCAAAGAAATTGTAACAGATCTTGAAATTGGTCAGACTTTTGACGCAAAAATAACCAGAGTAGAGGAGTATTGAGTTTTTGTTCAACTCCCAAAGAAAAAAATGGGACTTTGTCATGTTTCCCAACTTGGTCAAAAATTTACACCACCATTGACTAATCATTTCAAAATCTGAGCAAACCTCAAAGTTACGATTACAGGAATTGACGCTACAGGTAAAATTTGATGTAAAGTAACAGCATAATTGTTAAAAATCTCTGAATAGTCAGAGATTTTTTTTAATCGAAATTTGCAAAAAATTTAATTCTGATTACAATAAATGTATAGTATAAATTTTACATTTTAAATGTAGTAAAATGGCTCTCGACTTCGATGGATTTAAATTAAAAGAAATTATTAATCCAAATGTACGTTGTACTCAGATTGTATTTTCTTCTATAGATAATCCAGATATTCATACCAAATATCTCATTTTATTTGATAATCAAATAAAATATATTCAAATAAATAAACATCATGAATATACGAGAGTAAAAATTTATATAAAATGAGACGAAAAATCTATTGATATAGACTTTCCTAAGGACCAGGAAGATTTGTTAGAGTTATTTTTGAAATCTGTATATAATAAATAATTTATTCACTAATATAGAGTATGAACTTTTCAAATATCCAACGTATCGCAGATGATATCAAAACAATAACTATCCAATGAGCCACAAATATTGCCAAAGAGGCATGTAAAGTTATGCAACAAGAACTTCATAGTCAAAGATTTTCTCATTATGAAGAAATCCAAGAATTTCTCTTCCAATGATCTCAGCTTTTAATAGATGCGAGAGAAACCGAGCCATTACTCCGTAATGCAATGAAATATGCAAAATACAAACTCAATCAATGAGCATCTCAGCAAGAAATTTCAAAAGCATTTGGAGAATATATTTGACGAATTGAAGAAGAAGAAAAAACAAGATCAGAAATAGGTGCAAGCCTTATTCATCAATGAGATATTATTATGACGCATTGTCATTCTTCCTCTGTGGTGAAAGTGATAACAACTGCATGGAATCAATGAAAAAAAATTCATGTCTATAATACAGAAACAAGACCGTTGTATCAATGAAGAAAAACCTCACAAGATTTGATAAAAGCTGGTGTTCCAGACACTATGATAACTGATAGCAGCGCCCCATTTTTCGTAGATAATATTTATGAAAATGATGTTACCATCAATACTATATTTCTTGGGTCTGATTGTATCAGAGTAAATGGAGATACAATAAATAAAGTCTGATCTTTTGCGATATCACTTTCAGCTCGAAGTTCTAAAATTCCTTTGTATATCGTAGGAAGTCTCCTTAAAGTTGATTCAACAAATACTATAGGTATCGAGACGAGATCTGGAAAAGAGCTCTGGGCGGATGCACCAGAATGACTAGATATCCTAAATTACGCATTCGATCTAGTTCCCGCAAAATGTATTACTTGAATAATCACCCAATTCGGAGTCATCCGCCCAGATAATCTCCTCAACGAAATTGGACAAAGATATCCGTGGATGTTGGAATAATCCATAATATATTGTTTTTTTTACAATAATAGATATAAATGCAAAAATAAAAATTTCAAAAAAATGGAGATAAAACAAGTACATATTGAAATTTTGCAAGCCTTGCAAAGCTTGGAAGAGAGGAAAAATACTCCTATCATCAAAAATGAACACAAATCATCATGTAGAGCTTGTTGTTCTGTTGCTATCAAAAACAAAGATCTTTGTCCTGACTGCCAAGTCTTGAAAGATTTAGGCTGGTTGAAATAAGTGTTCTGGAGTATGATTCAGGACATTTTTTATTATAAAAAAACCTCTCAGCAAAAACACCGAGAGGGTCATAAGACTATGTCACAAAGTTTCAAAAAAAAATAATAGTGAAATAACGTATCTAATAATAATGTGTCCAATCTTGAAAACTTTGTAACGATTTGAGTATAATTATTGGTAACAAAAAGTCAATATTTTTTTATTTTTTGGTTACAGCATCTTTTATTCATTCTATAGCTTTCATTATTTCTATAGGAAGCATCCACACAGTAGTATTAGATGCATCAGAACTAATATCATTGATAGATTGTAGTGTTCTGAGGTGAAGTGCTCCAGGAGCCATAGATAACATTTCCGCTGCTTTTTTTAGATTTTCTGCTGAAGCAAGTTCTCCTTCAGAAGTAATAATTTTTGCTCTCTTTTCTCTTTCTGCTTCAGCTTGTTTTCCTATTGTTCTTTTGAGATCATCCGGAATATTAATATCTTTGAGTTCTACAGAGAGGACATCAACTCACCAAGAATTTGATTTTTCATCAACAATTTCTTTGATTTTATGACTAGCTTCTTCTCTTTTGGCCAAAAGCTCATCAAGTTCAAATTGACCTACGATATTTCTCATTGTTGTTTGTGCAAATTGAGTCATTGCATAATCAAGATATCTTACATTCAAAACTGATCTCTCAACTCGTTCTTCTTTTATTTTATAATAAATTACCGCATTGATTACACAAGAAATATTATCTTTGGTCATTGCTTCTTGACTAGGTACATCAACAGCTTTTTCTCTAATATCAACATTTTGAGAAGTCTGGATAATTGGCCAAATAAATTGAAATCCAGGTTGTAATATCTTTGAATACTTACCAAACGTCAAAACAACTTTTCTTTCATATTGATTAACAATTCTAATTCCTGCAAATAAATAACCAACAATAATAATAATAAGCCACAAAAAAAATCCCATGGTAGTATATATAAAAGATAAAAAAATCAGATTTTTGATAAATTATTTATAAACAAAAAAGCCCTTTATTCAAGAGCTCTTTTATATCAATGGATAATTATTATTGGATATAATTTTTTTTATTCTGATTATGTTCTTCTAATGTTTTTCCATAGTAAATTTGACCTTTATTATCATGTAAATAATAGAAATATTCGGTCATTTGAGGTTGTATTGCTGCAAAGATACTACTAGCAGAAGGATTGCTTACAGGAGTTGGAGGAAGTCATTTTACTCTTCTTGTATTGTAAGGATTTTCATTATCTTGTACCTTGCTAGCAATGAAACTTGGCGTACAGTCACTATACGGCATTTCAAAAAAGTAACACAAACTAATATCAGCGCCAACCAGTGTTCATAATTGATATCTTTTTAGAAGAATTCATGCAACAATAGGTCTATTTGCATCAATTTTTTCTTCTTTTTCTACAATACTAGCCAAAATAATAGCACCATACCAATCTAATCAAGCAGGAAGTGTTATAGAGCTAGCAGTATTCCAAACTTTCTTTTTAAATGTTTCAAGTTGTAAATAAACAAGTTGATCAATAATATTTTTTTCTTCATCAACTTTATAGGTGTCAGGATAAAGGAATCCTTCAAGATTTTTTAATTTTAATTGTTGAAGAAATGGATATTTTTGTTGATATTTGCCAATAATTTCAATATTAGAAACAAAATTGATATATTCTCCAGCAGAGATAAGTCATTTATTTGCTAGAGCATTGTCAATATCATAAATAGACCATCATTCCAAAATTTTGATAGTTTGATAGGAAATTTTTGGTCATTTTAAAATAGTTTCCACAAATGTTACTGGAGAATAATTTCCACTAAAAATATAACTTCCCATTTGAAGTTTAGAAAAATCTATCTTATCACCTTGACGATATAAATAAAATTTGATTTGCATTTTGTTTTTCCAAGACAAATCTTCAATAAGATTTTGAAACGTGTCACCTTCTTTGATAGTAATTGTTTTCTGTAAAGAAAAATTGTTTGAAAATGCTTGATATACTATTACTAATAACAAAATAAGCAGAAACCATCTTCAGATTTTTAATTTTTTTTTGGATTGCATAAGTATTACAATATTAGGTGATAAAAAATGATTATATATTAGTCATCATATCCTTGTTCATCCAATGTCATACCAACAATTGCTTCTTCAGGAGCTAGATCTGCTCATTGAGGATCTCTATTGATATATACATACATTGGCATAATCATAGGAACTCTACCAATAATTTTGGTAATAAACTCTCACAAATCTTCTTTTATTATTTTGAGATTATCTTTGATATCCATACGTCTTTTGGTATTTTCATTGTATTTTGCTCTTGCAAAATCTACTATCTGAGTGTGTATATTTTTTACCTCAGAAGAATATACAAATCATCTTGATTCAATCTGAATATTACCAATTAATTCTCTCGTTTTGGTATCAACTTTGAAAATCAACGAAACAACTCCACTTTCTGCCATAATTCCACGAGCTTTGATAACATATTCACCAGAGAGATGTCATTGTCATTTTCCATCTACAAGAATTGTATCCAATTTGATTTTTCCATCGGAAACCATTACAACATTATCATACATTTCTATAATATGTCCGTTTTGATGTGGCATAAGAATTCTTGTTTCAGCAATTCCCATGTCGAGTCATATTCTTTTATGATCATATCTTTCTGCTGCTGGCATAAAATAAGGAAGAAAAAATTCTGGTTTCAAAAGACTGATAAATAATTTATGGTCTTCTATATTTCCATGTCATGATGCATGGATATCCATATCATCATTGGTGATAAGATTTACTTCTTTTATCACCAAATCATCTATCATATTTTTAACAGAAATTTCATTTCATGGAATAGCTGTTGCAGACATTAATATGGTATCTCATTTTTTGAGTTTTACTATCGGATGTTCATTTTTTGCAATTCTAGTAAGTGATGCAAATTCTTCTCCTTGGGCTCAAGTACTCAAAACAAGGACTCTTTCATCAGGAAGCGTATTAATTTGATCATCCAATTTACGGATATATCCTTGAGGTATGTTGATATATCCAAGTTCTTGACAGATTTCTACGTTGTTCACCATAGATCTTCCAGAAAGAAAAATAACTCTATTATACTTGATAGCACTATTGATAACTTGAATAATTCTACCTATGTTAGATGCAAAAGTAGCCATAAAAATTCTTCATTTAGTATTTCTGATGAGATCATCAAGATTTTTTGCTATTACTTTTTCTGAAACAGACCATCCAGCTTTTTTTGTTCCGAGACTATCTCCAACATAAAGTTTTACTCACTCCATTCAAATTCTTGCTATTTTATTTAGGTCTGCTGGCTTATCAATAGCTGGCGTATGATCTACTTTAAAATCTCAAGAGTTAAAAATCAATCCTTTGGGAGTATGAATAGATAATGCCATAGACTCCGGAATATTGTGATTTACAGAAACAAATTCAAACGTAAATGCTCATAGCTTTATAATATCTATACTAGGATCAATAATTTTATATTTTATTTTTGCTGCCTCTTTGGGGTCATCGAATGTTTTTTTGATAATTCCCAAAGTAAGTGGGGTAGTATATATTGTAGGAAATCAAAGATCCGGTAATATATGTCTAAGTCCTCAAACATGATCCAAGTGACCATGAGTAATTACAATTCCTCTTAATTTATTGATATTTTTTTTGATATAGGAAATATCTGGAATAATATAGTCTGCTCATAATTGTTCATTCGCTGCAAATTCCATTCACGCATCTATAAGAACGATATCCTTATCGTATTCTATATACATACATTGTCCTACCTGTTCTAATCACAATAAACTTCCGATTTTTACAGGAGTTTCTCATTTTTTGATAAGAGCTTTTGGATTTTCTATTTCAGCTTGTTTATTGTCTAGATGAGATAAAAAAGCTCTAGAATTTAATTTTGGTTCGTTATTTCTGTTAAAGGAATTGTTTCTTGTTGTTGGTCTTTTTTGATATGACGTTCCGCGTCAAATATTTTGTTTTTGATTGTTTTTATTGTTGAAATCAATACTAAGATTTCATTGCATAACTTGATTCATGATAAATAATTAAAAATTAAGATCTAAAGATAAATAAATAGTAATAATTTGATGATTTTATAAATTAATACATATGATGGACGATTTTTTAAGAAAACTCAGACAAAATGCACAAGAGAGAAGGATACCAATTATAAGTATACAAACTCAAGAATTTCTCAAGGAACAACTTTCTAAATACAAACCTCGTCATTGTATAGAAATAGGCAGTGCTATATGATATAGTACAATCTTTATTGCATCACTAATGCAAGCACGGAATGGTGAAGTGACTTCATTTGAAGTATCATATTCAGCTTACTTGGAAGCGTTAATGCATATCAAAGAAGCAAAACTTCATAATATTACACTATATCCCTTTGATATAACTACTAGTGACATAAGAAAATTCGTACCAAAAAAATGAGATTTTTTCTTTGTTGATTGACAAAAAAGTCAGTATTGAGTATATTTGCAGATGATAGAAAATATAAAAGAAGAAAATAGTCTGATTATTATTGATGATGTCATCAAATTTCAAAATAAGTTGGATTGATTATACGAATATATTTCAAAAAAGCAAATTAATTATCAAATTTTACCGATGGAAGAGGGGGATGGTGTTATGGTAATAGGTTAGTTATAGATTTTTTTAGAGATTTTTTATAAAATCCAAAGACCAAATCGAGCAATAAAGGAAATAATAAAAGAAGGAAAATCATCACCAAAGTAACATAATCTGTAATCAAAGAAAAGAATACAATAAATTTGTAAATAGTGATGTTTGAATTAATATTATTTTGATGATTGACACGTTTTGTTTATTTTTTATTGCGAGATAATAACGAATAATTTACCATTCGAGCAATAAAGGAAATAATAAAAGAAGGAAAATCATCACCAAAGTAATATAATCTGTAATCAAAGAAAAGAATACAATAAATTTGTGAATAGTGATGTTTGAATTAATACTACCTTGATGATTGACGCGTTTTATTATTTCTTATTGTGAGATAAACTGATTGATGCAAATCATATAAATTATTCAAGTTTGATTCTTTCTCCTTCAACTTCAAGTTGTTCTAATTTTGCCAAAACAGCATCATTGTTGTAAATCCATTCTTGAGCAATAGAAAAATCAGAATTACTTTCTAAAATATCAGGTGATTGAAGAATTGCTATTCTTTTTTCATTATATTGTACAAGATAATTAAGAAGATTGTTATTTCCCAAAAAACATTGAATATTAATATCTTCAATATCATATTCACCTGGATAATCTATAAGATTATAATTTAATTTTTGATAACGCATATCTTCTCCTATACTTTTTGCCAAATTAAGATATCTATTATCAGCTTCATCAGCTCAAAAAAGTAACTTATTATATAAAAGAAAACCATTGTTTAGATTAGAAATACTTGTCATAGATATAATGTAAATAAATAAAGATTATAATCAGAAGAAACTTGGATTGATAATATAAAGGATCGTTCATGTCATTCCCAAAAGTGCCAAAGCGGACATGACATTTCCTATTATTTTTTTTCAAGTTTTTGCTCATTCTTCTGTTTTTCAAGAGGCTGATATCATAACTCATCAGATCATAAGTCCTCAAAAACAACTCAAAAGAATTAGGGAAACCATTATTTTACCTAAAGCAGAAGTAAGTACAGGGAACGCGGTATTTTCATCAACAACAAGTCCCGCAATAGGTTGTTCGGGGTCTGTCTTTTTTCTAAAGACGATACATTGACCAATAAAAGGCACATTAGTATTGAGTAATATTCATTCACAACATACTCTTCTTTCAAGTTTTAGGTCGTAGTACATTTGAGTACAACATCTTCATTTAGAATCCTGTTCCTCTGGTGGACATTGAATTTTTTTTCCTGTTGATGGTGGGGTATCGTTTCATCCTGGATTTTGAGGATCAGGGTTATCAATAAGTTCTCAGCTGCCAGAATCAATAGGATCTTCAGGAGAGATGATTTCATCATCAATAAGTTCTCAGCTACCAGAATCAATAGGTTCTTCAGGAGAGATGATTTCATCATCAATAAGTTCTCAGCTGCCAGAATCGATAGGTTCTTCAGGAGAGATGATTTCATTATCAATAAGTTCTCAGGTACCATAACCAACAGGATCACAAGATGTTCAATCTATTGATTGTTGTTGTCATTCTGGGCATTTACATTCTCACTGTCAATTTGCCTCAAGAATACTTTGCAGACAACAAACACCATTTTTATCAGAGAAATATCATACATCACAAACACAAATATGGCATTTTAATCAGGGATGTCAGCAATTTTTGTCTAAAACCCAACTATTGATTGCATTGCTAGTGTTTTTACAGTATGCAGCAAGTCTTTCTGTATCATTTGGATATCGATTACATGTGTACCAAAATCATCGATTTTCTGAAACAAAAGGTATATGTTCTCATACAGGAGAATTGCTTTTCCTAAAAGTACTTAATTGATTGTTTTGCTGATGACACGCAGTATTGGCTGTTGGCTTTTTCATCATACCATAACCAACATCATTTATCAACAAAAGAGTTCCACAACAAACAACTACACTATAGAGAATTAATTTATAAAAACGCATAAGAAGTATTTATAATTAAACTAACCAAAAAAGTTTGGATTAATGAGACGAAGAATAACTCCTGAAGCTCAAAGTAATGCAAACGCAATAACTACTTTGATAATGAGGTCTCTACCTTGTTTTGCTCTATTTTCAGTTCCACCAGAAGAGGTAATCATTACTCATGCAATTAATATTGCAATAAATCAACCCAATACAATGACAGTCATCAATATTTTCATAAGTCATCCCATAAGTGTCGGAAATGCTTCTTCTTGGGTAATTCCTGGATTTTTATCTGTTTTTTGTGTGCGGATACAATTACCAATAAAAGGTACTTCGGTATTGAGTTTTATACCACAACATACTCATTCGTGATCACAGTCCATACAATATCAATCAATAGATTTAGTTTTTGGAGGGCATTTACAAGTAGCTATTATGCTTCATGAATTCCATGTTCAAGCAAAAGATCATGCTTTACCTCATGAACATCTTTTTTGAGCATCACTAGGAATTGGACTAACGCTAGCTTGAACTTCTTTTGGTTGCATAGGAGTTAATAACTCTCAATTATTCTCCTGTGCATATGTAGTAATACCAAAAAGAAGGAGCAACAAAAAAGAAATTCAGAATCAAAATTTTCTTATCATATATTTGCGGATTAATTATAAACTATTAATAATTTCATTTACAAGACTACCATCTATTTCTCACTTATATTTTGCCATAAGCTCTTTCATAACAAGTCATCTTCAAGTCTTGATATCAGTAATACCAAGTTCTGATATAGTTGTTGTAATGATTTCCAAGGTTTTTTCTCTGGAAAAAGTTTGAGGAAGATATGCTTCTAAAATAGATTTTTTTGTATGCTCTTCTTCAAGTTCTTGTGGTTTATGTGCTTTTTCCAAAAATCAGATACTTTCATTGAGTGCCTTTACTTCTTTCTTGATGATTTGAATAATATCAGCATCTTCAGGATCTTTTTGAAGTTCTATTTTTTTGTATTTTATCTGAGCAAGAACAAAGTTTAAAATAGTCTTTTTGATATCATCCTTGTCTCTCATAGCTTGTTTTCGGTCTTCGGTAATTTGCAAAAGAAGTGACATATTTTTTTTATTAAATAAACATGAAAACTATAAAAAATGGTACTAGAATTGCAAGATGAATTATCTCTTGAATATTTAAGTATTTTCTGTAATTTCTGCAGAGCGATGCCGAGGTGATGGAATTGGTATACATGTACGCTTGAGGTGCGTATGCCGTATGGCTTGAGGGTTCGAGTCCCTTCCTCGGTAAAGAAATTAGAGAAATTTCCAAAAATGGAAATTTTTTTTATTATAATTAAATGTTTTTTTGTAATATTAAGACCATGAAATTATAAGATCGCCCGTGAAATATAAAATAATCATTAAAATCGCAACAATTAAAATTGATAAAAGAATTAACATAAAAATTCTGATCAATGTTTTTTTAGAAAATGTTTGTTTAATATCTTGAAAAAATGTAATCTGATTTTTAATTCATAACTCAATAATTTTTTCTAAAGGATCCTTAGTAAAATAATTATTAGAATCATTTATATCAATACATACCAAAACAATATCTCAAATATGAATTTGTTTTGAAAGAATTGTTTCAGTAAAGTCCTGATCTTCTGATAAAGCGTTTCCTGGAAAAGAAAATATAAATTCAAAATTCTTTTTTTCCCCGAGATATGTTCATGTAGTTAGAAGCTTCCAATCATATGAGCCAGTAAATCACTCATTATATTTTAATGTTTCAAAACCAATAATAATACTCTCAACTGTGGATGTTTTAGAAGGATCTTCCTTAATCATTTTCTGTAAAATATTACGACGATATTTTTTATAATTAGAATAAATAGTCATTAAAGATCATATCAAGAAAAGTACAAAAAGCAATACACCAAGAAGAGAATTTTCAATATTTTCAATAGTTTCAAAGAATCAATGATAAAACAAAAAAACAATAACAGATATTGTTAGTAAAATAGAAACAATTAAATTTAACAAATAATTTTTAATGAACATTAAAACAAATATTAGAAATAAACACGATAAAAATTATATATTTAAAATTTTTTAGAATTCAATTGTTTTATTGCTTTATATATCGAACAATAATTATATCATCGTTCGCACAAACTGGCAACGCTGTATTTTTTACGCCTAAAATATAAAGGCATCATTTATGATATAATTATTGTTTCAATGTACTTACCCATCAAAGTAAAACAGAAATAAATCGAGCAATAAAAAGAACAAACAAAAAGAAATCCTAAATCAATAAACCAATAGTATCTGTAGTCAAAGCCAAGAATTCAATTCAAACAAGAAACAAATCCAATCAACAACATTGCTTTGATGCAGGATTGACTTTGTTTGTTCTTTATTGCAAGATAAACTTGATTCTTGACAGGCTTTGTTTGTTCTTTATTGCAAAAAATCTCAACAACTATTAACAAACAAAAACAACGAAATTATACTTGAATTTTTTCGAGAACATTTTGCATCTTTAAAATTTTTTTCTGATAAGGATAAACCTTTGTCTCAACACCCAAAAATGATGCAATCAAAAATAAGTGGAGTCTTGTGCTAATTGTAATTTCAGCTCAGCAAAGAACTTCAAAAAACGTTTTTATATCATGCTCCCAATCCAATAATTCCAGAGAAATATGCTGTTTTAGCTGATTATAATATTTTTTATCATCATATTCCAAAGAATTTCCTTTACTCACAGGAACATAATAAATATGATATCACTTTTTGATATAGCTTTTGATATCTTGGATAATATTTTCCAAAAACTGTTCACCATTTTTATTAACATTTACGATAATGTATTTTTTAGTTGATTGAGAGCCAGATTTTTTTGTACTTTTCCAATCCCAAGCAAAATATGCAGTATCCATAAAAAAATCTATATTATCATATCCATATGTTTTAAGTGCATCGATAGTTTCAAAATCTCTTGCATAAATATGTTTGACGTGTTTTAACAATTCTTTAAATAACATAAGATTCAGATTCTTTTTTGGTATTTGAATTCATCCCATAAGATATATATTGATTTTTACGATAATTTTCTTCGTCAAGACAGGTAAGAGAGAAATAAGTCGATATCGATAAGAATTTTTATTTTCTTCTGTCAGAATTTCTCATCATCCGACAATAACGCTGTCAATTTTTCTATATTCCCAAAGTTCTTCCCATCATTTTTTCCAAAGATAACGCAAAAGAGATCTTGGTCATTTGGGAATTTCTCTCAAAAAAATAATATCAGAAATATCTACCAACTGACCAAGAAAACGTTTCAACCAATGAATATCATATGCTTGAATATATATTTTTTTATTTTGTTGTTGAAGAAGTTTAATTGTCCCAGCTAAAATTAATTCATCACCAAGATTTTTGTAAGATCGATTTCCAATAATCAGAATGTTATTTCCTTGAATAGGTAGAGTAGAGGATATGTGCATATATGCCAATAAAAATAAAAAACTACTAGTTAGCAATTCACATCCATACTAGTAGTTTTCTTAAAAGAATCAATTGATTTTTATGATACTTTGATCGTAGCGTCTGTAATATTTTTAGAAGAAATTGGTTTTAATATATTAGTCTGGTTTGATAAATTATCCCAAGTTAATCATTCTTTTTCTAATGTAGTACTAATATATCCTTTGTTATCCTCTTTCCCCATTTCTTCTAGAAGAGCTAATTGAGCATTTAGTATTGTCTTTTGTGGCTCAGTAATATTCTTTTCAGCCAATTTAGTTTTTGTGTCAGTAAGTAATGAATTATAATTATTTTCTTTCAAGATGATTTTATTTTCTTTTTGTTCCAACATCTTTATAACCTGTCCATAAGTTTTCCCATCAAAGAACGCCATAATAGTTTTTTGTTTTTCTGGAGGTAATTCTACTTTGGGAGAAATAAATGCTCACATCTTTTCGAGATCATCTAAAGTAATATTTTCTCCTCTGATGTATGATTTAATTTTTTCATCAAAATCTGGATTACTTCATTCAAATTTATTCTCATCTATATACAATGCAAATTTTACTGTTCTTTCCATTGCATTAGAAGCTAAAACATTAAATTGTTCTTTCTCATTTTTGGAGTCAGATAAAATATCCCACTTCAATCCAACACTTGTCAAAGCTTTATCAATAAATCATTTTTTATCATCTTCTCCGATATGTTCCAAAAATTTAAGTTGTATTTCCGCTTTTGCTCTTTGATCAGCAGGTAGATCTTTATTTTGTACAAGAAGAGTAAGTGCATCATGAGCTTTTTTATATTCATCTTTTTTGAGGGTTATTTTGTCTGTATCTTTGTCATAATTAACTAAATTTTTTATTTCTCCATAAGTTTTTCCTCCAAACAAAACGAATGATCCAGTAATTTCTTTCGGTGTTTGTTCTATAGAGTTTGTTGTATCTTTTTTTCATCGTGACTGAAACCAATTGATTGCATCTGCAATTTTTTGGGAAGCATATCATCCTTTGAAAATATCTTGAGGTCTTCCAGCTGTTAGAAATAATCCAGCTGCTGTTCCAAGTGACCAAGCTCGGTCTCATTCCTTACCTTTTCCCCTCAAAAGTCTTCGAGTGGAACCAATAGCTTTGAGTCCCAAAAATATTCCTCAAGCAACAAGAGCAATATTACCAAAACTTCTATAAAATTGTTGTCCTCTTGGTGAAGTATCTTGGATTCCTTTTGTCGCATAATCTAGTCATCAATAGAGACCTCATCTAGCGATTGCATCAGTAGCATTGGTATAATTTATTGTTGTAGGAGTTACTTCAAGTGATCAAGTAGTACTATTTCATCAATCATTAACTTCTTTTACAGTAGAATTTCATGTTCATCAACCAGTAGTTTCTTTTTCTTCTTTTGTAAACGTTCAATTATTTGTAGAGCTCCAATCATTGGATTCTGAATTTTTTGCTGCTTTTGTTTCCTTTATATTTTCATATTCTTTGAGTTCAGGATCTACTCATCCTGCTATATATGCCAAAGCAGATCTATGCTTTTCAGTAAAAGGGTTTTCTTCTGGATTAAAATTATTTGGATTATTAATAATATTTTCTAAATAGACTTTTAATGCTTCCAAATCTTGTATATGTAATTGAGCTTCTGCAATATCTTGTCTTCACTTGTTTGTTTTTTGGAGATTTTTCAAAGTTTTTTCAACAGGAGCCAAAATTCTCTTAGCTTCTTTTTCGGTATCTATAATAACATCATAATAAGGGACTGTATCATATCTTCACTTATCTATAGCAATTCTTTGATTTAAAAATGATGGCATATCACCAGCTAATTTTTGTACAGTTTCATAAAAATTTGGTAATAAAATAGCTTTTTCTGAATTATTTGCTCATTTATCAGAATATCATCATAAATCATTCATCTCTCTCTCAAGTCATCTGAGAATATTTAAACGTTTTTGAGCCTGTTCTCAATGTATAGTAAGCATTCTTTTTTGATC
>CAZPFR010000007.1:0-14576 GCA_964586005.1 uncultured Candidatus Peribacteria bacterium
TAGTTGGTTGTTTATATTGATCAGCTATATTTGAAACATCAAATTCAAAAACTGGATCTGCATGTAATGTAAAGTTTACAGAAAACAATCCTTTATAAAAAGGAATAATTCAAACATTACCTGAAGCTTGATAAACTTCTCATGGAAGTAATTTCTTTACAGGAATATCAATATTTTTTTCAAGGCCTAAAAAATTATGAAATTTACCTTTCAAAGAAACATTCTGAGTAAGATTACCATTATTTTTCATGAGAAAATTTAATATCAAATCACCATCATCATTAAAAGAAGCTCCAATATTTTTATTAGTCGAATATATTGATCCCGTAACAGGAATAAATTGAACAATATTTTTTATAGAATCTTCAGATCAAACAAAGATATTTATGAAAGAAGTCTTACGAACAACCAAATTAAATAATCATCCCATATTTTTTACATCAGGTTCAGAAAGTTTGTATACCAAACAACCATAATACATTCAGATTTGTCCAGCGGGTGGAATTATGGTTTCTTTAATAGTAAGAGATGAATTTCAAGAAATAAGTATTTCTCTATTTGGATTATCTAAGAAAAATTTAGAAAAATCATTTGAAGTAGAACAAAGTTGATGCTTTCCTTGAAAATGAGCTTTTGTAAAATCATAACTAACAATAGCATCATTTGATCATCTATTATCTATATTAATACAAAGCTCTTTTTGCTGTCCAGGCTCTATCATAGCAGTATATGTAGTTGATAAGTCCCCAGTTCACTCATTACAAAATTTCATAAAAATCGATTGAACATCAGCAAAAGAAAAAGATGAGAAAAAAGAAACCAAGACAAACAAAGAAAAAAGAAAATATTTTTTCATAAAAACAAAAATAATAAATAAAAGAACAAAGAATATTATTATAGTTAATGATATAAAATACAACTAAAAAACAAATTTTTACTCTAGCATAGCGAATAAATACACTTAAAAACGATTGACAAAAAGCCATTTTTTTTACAAGAATAAAAAAAGTATACAAAAATTTGACAAAAATATATTTTCTGAATATAATTAGACGTACAATAAAGAAAACAATCTTTATACAACAGTACATTTTTATTCTTTTATTATTACAAAAATGAACAAAAAAATTATGAAAATCGGAGCTTTGGCTCTAGGAATGGTTACATCTATCACTTTATTTGCAAACGCACAAGATACAGGTGTAGTATCTCTAAGTATTACAGCTGGAGATTCTATATGTTCTTATGGTAAAGATCTTACATTTGACGCTACTGGTGTAAAAATGGATCAAGCATACACATTTCAATCAAATTTTAACGCTTATACAGGTGAATACAGTGGTACAAACACTTGGTCTTGTATAGATCTAGATGCTAGTAATGCTAGTGGTTGGGCTTTTGATGTATTATCAGATGACCTAGTTCATACAGTTCAAGCATCAGAAATAATTACAGCTGATAATGTAGCTATTCAATATGGAGCTGCAACTATAGAAGGAGATACAGATTGTGAATCTAATGGAACAGCTACATGGAATCCATTAAATACAAATGTAAAGATGATGGAAAGAGATTATTCAACAAAAGGTGTATGTAAAGTAACTGTACCAAATGTTGAATTAAAAGTAGAAGTAGAAGCTAACAAAGCTCCTGGTACATATAATGGAGATTTTACTGTAACAATACCTAACTTTGAAGGATAATTAACTTTAATTAATCAAATCAAAAACACTTAGTACTGTTGTAAAATACCAAAAACGCTGTGGAGTATGGCTCCCAGCGTTTTTTTGTTTATAATAACATTTCAACTATTTTATTTTTCAATTCGTTCCAAAAATACTTTATAATCATGCTGTATATCTTCATCATGTTTGAGTTTTTTTTCTATATTATCTACAGCATAAATTACTGATGCGTGGTTTTTACCACCAAAATAATCCCCTATCTTTTCAAATGTTCGATGAAAATGTTTTTTTGCAAAATACATGAGCATTTGCCTAGGAACAGTCACTTCCTTTGTTCTAGTATCTGATTTAAGTTCAGAAACTCAGATTCAATAATAAGAAGCTATCATTTCTACCAATTGCCCAAAATTTTGTTGTCATCTAATATTAACTACTTGAGTTTCCGGACGATCTGATGCTACCACATATCAAAGCGTTTTCAAACATTCCACAACATCTTGTTCACTAAGTTCTACATGAAGAATTTTTTTTCTCGTAAGCAAAATATTCAATGCTCATTCTAATTCTCTCACATTATCTTTTACATATTTTGCTATCATATTAAGTAATTCAAATTCTAGTGACTCCCCTTTTGATGCAAGTTTTGTCTGTAATATAGCAATTCTAGTTTCCAAATCAGGAGATTTGATATCAGCTACAAGTCCCAACGTAAAACGACTCTTAAGTCTAGGTTCTATATGCAAAAGCTCTTTTGGAGGACGATCTGAAGAAAGAATTATTTGTTTTTTTTGAGACTGAAAATCATTGAATATCGTATGGAAAATTTCTTGAGTTTTTTCTTTTTCTGCCAAAAATTGAATATCATCTATCATCAAAACATCTACTCACTCAAATTTTTTATAAAGATTGGATAATTTATTGGTTCTTGTTGCGGAAATTATTTCATCAATCAGCTTAGTCGCAGGAAAATAAACAACCACCTTATCTGGATATTTTTCCATAATTTCATTTCCTATAGATTGCATCAAATGCGTTTTTCCAAGACCAACATTACCATACAAAAATAAAGGATTATACGCGGTTCCCAGCTGATCCGCTACAGCTTTCGCTGCAGAAAACGCTATGGTTGCTCCAGATCCCACCACAAAAGTATCAAACCTAAAAATAGGATCAAAAAGAATACCAAAATGTTCTGTCAACTCATGTTTTACTTCCTTTTTAGAAAGTAATGGCTGAGACAAACTATCATTAACATGTAATATTTTTTTGAGATTCAACAAAAGTTCACTCCCATTGAGAAAAGGAGGATAAACAATAATCTTGATACCAAACTGTGGATTATAAAGAGATTCTATAGCTTCTTTCAAAGATTTACTAAAAAATTTCTTAACCTGTGTCAAAACAAATTCATTGGAAACACCTATATATACTATTTTTTCTTTTTCATCAATATCTACAATACCTACTTTATTCAAAAAAGAAAAAAGTTTTTTATGATCATGATCTTTTGCTAATTGCAAAATTACTTTTTCCCGCAAATTACGAAGATAATTAATTTTTTCAGTATCATATTGTTGCACCAAATCTATCAACATTACTATTTCAATATTTACCAAAATAAAACAACCAGACTCTACGGTTCTATTTCAAAATTACAAATAAATAATCTGACTTTTTATATTTTTTAGTATTATATCCAACAAAGGAATTGATTTTTCAAGGAACTCTTTATCTTGTTTGGAAAATAATATATACGAATGTTCATAGTCTTTTGGATGATGAAGTAATCAATAGACAAATGATTCTTTGGCAAAAACAGGATTGTGTTGATATTCATAGAGTTTTCCAAAACTATCCCCCAATGCTACAAATTCTTCCTGAGAAATTTTACCAATCAACATATCTTGAAAAGCGAAAAAAACAAATCACTGATAATAAAAAGAAATTATTTTGGAATCTGGCTTTTCCACCAACTGCTCGGCAAAAAGAATATACTGAGTAGAATCAGGTGAAAAGGATAATTGCAACAAATCTATTACAAGATGAAAAAGTTTTATCATAGAACAAAACTAAGAGGTAAAAAGAGATGAGATCAATGAATCATATATCTGTTGTTTTTGAAGAGGATCTACATCAGAAATATGATCAAAAATACTTTGCAAAGATGCACAAACAATCATTTTTTGGGATTGCTGAAAAGTAAGCCCCCTCGACATCATATAAAACAATTTTTGTGTATCCAAAGTATGTATTTTAGCACCATGAGATGCTTTTACATTACAAGCACGAACATCCAAAAAAGGACGAACAAGCAAAGATTTTGGTTTTCCTAATAAAAATTGTTCTTCATTGAGATATCATTGCATAGTATCAAAGTCTTCTGACAATACAATTCTTCAATCAATTTCCATTTCAGCATTTTCAGAAACAAAAGAAATCAAAGAAAAATTCACTATACTTTTGTCAGCAGAAAGCGTTGTAACAATTTTTGCTTTGGAGTTACCCAAAACAACACAATACAAATGTAAACGAGCTGATGTACCAATAAGATTAAAATCAATACTAATATCAGAAGAATCTATAATAAGAACATATGTTATCAAGGAATTTTCAAGCAGAGTAATATTTTTTTTTCCAGAAAATTTTGAAAAAGTATCCAAAATTTGAATTTGGTTACTATCCGAAAAACGAAGAGAAGCAATATTGTTAGTCAAAATCATATATTATTGTTCACGTGATTTAATTAAATCTATTAATTCCTGTTTAGAAGATGTAGGAGTTGTTTCTGTAGTAGAAGATGGTAAAGGTATTTCTTGCGAAACAGATGATGAAGATTGTTCTGGAACAAGTGGAATATCTACATAATTATCACCAGAAACTACAGAACCAGTTATTTGATTATTAGCACCTGAAGTTTCATCAATAGTGGTAACAAATCAATATTCAGAAGAGTCATCTCAAGAATCAACTGGATAATCCGACAAAAAATAATCTTCATCAGAAATTTCTGAAGACAAAGAATTTTGATCATTTAGATCAGTTTTATCATTAGTAGGAAACAGTGTTGACGGAGAAAAATTAGAAATATCAATTTGATTGAGATACGTAATATATTCAGAAAAGTTCCAATTAAATCTCATCAATCAAAAAAATAAAAGTCACAATAAGAAAGCAAGAATCAACCAGAGAGAATATTTTACTACTTTTCGCAAAAAGATATGCATAATATAGAGAAAAAATAATAAAAACAACAAATAAGATATAATCAAAATTACACTACACGTAATGTATATTTTTTCAAAAGAAAAACAAATACAAACCAAACACAAACCACTTGACAAAAAGAATTAAATAATTAAAATAACAAAATTAATTTTATCAAATTAAAAAATACATCATGAAAAAATTTCTTCTTCTTATTTTCTGTAGTGTTCTTGGAATATGATTAGGAAATAGTGCATTAGCTGCCTGTAAACAAGTAGAATTTGCAAATGGAAGAATTTGTGTTGATATCATTAAAAAGAACAATTCTACATTTGAAATAAAAACAAATATCCAGGAAGGTAACGGTACTTTACGATGCGGAATTGTATTGGAAAATAACGTCCAAAAAGATACAAACTGTAATGAAGAATTTTTTGTAGGAAACACCAAAGAACAATACATAAAAATATATCCAAAACTTGGATCTCAATTTCCAATAGATCGAGAAGGAAAACCAAACAACAAAAGTGAACGAGCATTTCCACAATGGATGTATGATTTTGGTATAGGAAATCGATCAAATTGATTATACAATAATGATCAAACAACAAATAATTTTCAAGTAACAACAGATAATTCAAACCCAAATACAAACGAACGAGTAGATCTTTCTATAAAAGCTATGAACAACAATAATACAACAAACACTAGCTACCGTGGAACAGTACAATTTGAAGTATATTACAGACTTTCTTCTTCTGATTCTCGAAGAACTGCATATTCAAATGATTTTGAATTCAGATCATATTACAACGACGAATATTCTTTTAGATCTTCAGACAATGGATATGTAACATTAACAGATTATATAACATTCAAAAAAGCATACGATTTCAAGGTAAAAGTAATAGATACTAACAACAACATTTATTGAGAAAAAATATTTTATCTAAACGAGAATTCAAATAATACAAACATCAATAATTTTCAAATATCATCAAATACATCAAATCTGGATACATATGATCGAACCGATATAACTATCAGAGCTCGCGACAACAATAATTATACAGCAACAAATTACCGTGGAACAATACAATTTGAAGTATATTATAGACTTTCTTCTTCTGATTCTCGAAGGTATACAAGTTCTTCTTCTCTTTTTGAAATCGATTCTTATTACAAAGACGGATATACATTTAGAAGTTCAGATAATGGACAAATTACATTAAACAATTTTTTTAGAGCAAAAAGAAATTATGACTTCAAAATAAAAGTAATTGATAAATATAATTCTTATATTTATTGAGAAAAAGTATTTTACACTGATTCGTCTACAAATGACACAGAGAATTTTTTGATAACAGCAAATAACTCTACACCAAACACAAATCAACGAATAAATTTATACATCAAAGCACGTGATAACAACAATTACACAATAACTGATTACCGTGGAAGTATTGATTTTGAAGTATATTACAGACTTTCTTCTTCTGATTCTCGAAAATACACAAGTTCTTCTTCATTTTTTGAAATTGATTCCTACTATAAATATTGATATACATTTAGTACATTAGATAGAGGTGATGCTATTTTAAACAACATTATAAGATTCAAAAAACAATATGATTATAAAATCAAAGTAATTGATAAAAATAATTCATATGCCATAGGAGAAAAAATATTTTACATAGGTAACTGAAACCAATCATCAATAGATGGATTTTCTTCACAAGAAATATCCAATGTGCAAAAAATATACAATATTCGAGACCTTTATATTCAAAGTATCAAAAATACTTCTTCAAGATTAAAAAACAATCAAACTCGAATAACAATGAGTAACGAACTCAAAAACGAAATGAAAAATATATTAAATAACACCAGTTATAAAAAATATGAAAATTACCAAGAATTTAATTCTGGCTTTAGTTCACGATATTCATACACAATAAGAAATAAGTAAAAAAATATTGCATGAGAAACAAAAATCATTACACATGAGCTATGACTCTTTAGATCATAGCTTTTTTTATGAAAGAAAAAGAAACTACAGCGGCCAAAAAAAAGAAACGCTGAAGACCAACAAAAAAATTTATATCCAAAAAATCCGACTATAAAAGAGAAAAACCTTGAAGACCAAGAAAAGACGAAAAACTAGTAATACAATTACCAGAAATTCCAGAAAAAAAAGAAAACAAAACAAAAGATAAAATAATTTTTGTGATATTTATCATATCATTTTTGATTTTTTGTTTTTCAATATTCGTAAGCCAAAAAGATTTTATATTAAATATGTTTTGATTAACAAAAACAACTATACAAGCTAAAAATCCCGATGAAATACCAAATGAAATAGATACAGATACAACACAAATAAAAGAAGAAATATTTACTTGATGAATAAAAGAAATAAAAAATATTAAAGAACTTATTTTAACCGAATTTTATCAAAAGATAAATAACTGAGAATTTGAAAATGTATATAATAATATAGATACTCCACTGAAAAGATCTGAAACATTCAAGAAAATTTTTGCAAAAAGTTGGTTAGAAAGATTTCTAAACAATATAGATCAAAAAACTGTAGGATTCACTATATTAAGTATAGAAGAAAAAAAGACAAATTATCAAATTCAATACGCTATAAATCAAAATGTATTTACAGAAATTCGAGAAGCAGAATTTATAGAAAGAGAAAATTGACCAAAAATATCCAAAATTATGTGTATAACAACCTGATGTTCAACATTACCATTTTTCAACCCAGGAAAATACTTTAAATAACGTTTTTTCCAAATCACATGACAGAAATAGAAGAAATATATAAAGAAATTTTTAGTGATATTACCAATTTTAGAGAAGAAAATCCCAAATGAATAGTAACTATTCGATGAAGTACAGCAACTGGGAAAAGCAAACTTTCTTTATTATTAGCTCACAATATACAAAGTGAAATTATATCTGCAGACAGTAGACAGATTTTTAAATGTATGGATATATGAACAGATAAAGTTTCAAAAGAAATAAGACAAAGAATAATTCATCATCAAATAGATATTATCAGTCCAGACCAAAGTTATACTGCTGGACAACGAAAAGAAGATACAAAAAATCATATCATCAAAATAAACAATCAAAATAAATTACCAATAATTGTAGGATGAACCTGATTATATATAGATACTATTTACAAAAACTTTTCTCTCCCAGAATCTGCACCAAATCGAGAACTCAGGAAAAAGTTAGAAGAAAAAGAAATATTTGAACCATGATATCTTCATAAAGAATTAACAAAAATAGATCCAGAAGAAGCTCAAAAAATGCATCCAAATTCTTTGAGATATATTATAAGAGCTTTGGAAATTTTTTATACAACTTGAAAAACAAAAACAGAATGATTTTTTGAAAAGCCGGTAGAACAACCTATTTTATTACTCTGATTACGAAGAGAAAAAGAAGATACCAACAAAAGAATTAATGCGAGAATAAAAGAAATGTTCAACGAATGACTTATAGAAGAAGTACAGGGATTATTACAACAGGGATATACACCAAATTTACAATCAATGCAAGGTATTTGATACAAAGAGGTAATAGGATATATTCAAGGAGAATATAATCAAGAAAAATGTATAGAATTACTTAAAAGAAATACTCATCATCTAGCAAAAAAGCAACGTACCTGGTTTAGAAGATACATTGCTGAATGAAAAACACAAGCAAAAAAGGATGTAGTCTATAAAACGTATTACCTTTAATTATTTAATTGTACCTGTATATTATTT
Source organism: uncultured Candidatus Peribacteria bacterium (assembly GCA_964586005.1). Taxonomy (GTDB): domain Bacteria; phylum Patescibacteriota; class Gracilibacteria; order Absconditabacterales; family Absconditicoccaceae; genus UBA5124. The sequence goes on from CAZPFR010000007.1 coordinate 8,681, forward strand.
CAAAAATCAATCCAAGCAGGATTTATAACAGAAACCAAAAAAGTTCTTCCATCAGAAAGATTTATTTGACGATAAGAAGAAGGAGGAACAATAGATGATTTTATTTTACATTCATATACAATAACTGAAGGTTCTGAATCTATAAGATCCTTTTTTACATATTCTATAACTTTTGTCGAAACATAACAATTAATTCAGTTAATACCAAGATTATCCGAAATATTATCAGATTTATAAGAAATCTTTGGAGACGGAAAAGTAATAGAATGTCCTCTACTAGAAGTAAATATCAAAGTCTTTTCTAAAGAAATTGGATATTGAACAACATTAGGATCCAATTTTTGTGGTATTGATTCCTGACTTACATCTGGTTGTACTACCTTATCTTGTTCTTGATAAGAAAATGATCATATTTTAGCCAAATTTCACAAAGAAAGATCTATTTCCAGAGAACATTGAGCTATTCCTTTATCCCAAAAACCAGACGCTGAAAGAACAATATTTTTACCATCAAAATGAGTAGCTGTTTTATCTATACTCGTCATCACAATATTTCATTGTTTACATAAATTTTTTAGATTAGAAAGTATATTTTCATTAATGTATTCTTTTGTTGGTAGAATAATTAAATCTGAAATAGCGATAACATCCTGTTCTTTTGCATTATGGATAAAATATCCAAAGAAGTTTTGATTTACAAAGAACCAAGAAGTAACTTCAGAAAGTTTATAAAAAGTTGTTCAATATTGAGTAGTAAATTTTTTTTCATTTGACTGAGAAAAAGTGGACGATAATTGTTTACAATCATGATTAGCATCTCATGCTTTACAAACAAAATAATCCAAAATAAGAGATTCATTAGAATCAAGTGATTGTATCACAAATTTATTATCTATACCTGTAGATACAATTTTATAACTATCAAAGAAATTATCTTTAAAATATATTCCTGCTTTGGGATAATAGAATCACAAAGAATCATCTCAAGAAAGTATTTCTCAAGTTCATTGATTATCATCAGGAAAATAAGAAACAATTTTTGTAACTTCTATTATATATGTTCATTTAGATTCCGAATCAATAATTCATTCCAAAACAGTATTTCATAGATATTGATTAAGATTAACTGATTTACTTTTCAAGCCAAATATTCAACTACTTAATGTAGTAATTGTATGGGTGTGAGTAATAAAATCTCAATTTTCAGAAACAATTCATTCCAAAGATATTGTTTGTCATAAAGAGAAACCAGATTCTGATAAAGAATTTTCAATAGAATGTCAAAAAAATTCTTCTATTTTATCTCGTTTACTAAAAACAAGAAAACATAAAAAAAGTAAGGAGAAAAAAATAATCCAGAAATATCCTGAAGATTTATTTTTTTGAGCAATATTTTCATGTGAATGTTTGGGTTTAGAAGGAATTTCTTTTACTTTAAAATGATGATTTTCCATAGAAAAATAGGAAAAAAATAAAAAAGATACTTGAGTGTAAAAAAAAATATATAATTTTCAATACAACAACTATATTTGTATACCATTTTTAAATTTTTGGCTAAGAATAATAGGGGAAAAACAATCTTTGTTTTACACAAAAGAAAATCAGAATATAATATAATATAATTTATCTCATAGATATAAAATATGAATAAAAAACTTATTGGAACACAATGAGAAGTAGAAACAGGAACTTCTGGAATAAACACATTGATGGACAATGTTATAGTCATATATATTTTGAAGATATTGTGAGCTATCATAGTAATCATATTTTTACTAATGATATCAAAAATTATTGCAAAAATTATTAGTAAAAAACTGGTTCAAAGTAGTACAGAAGGAAATAAACATATCGATAAAATCTGAAAATTAATTCACGATATTGTTTTTTATATTTTAGTGATATTTTCTTTTTTTGTAGGGTTTGAAATTGTTTGATTCAACGTAGGTTTGATCATAGGTTGAATATCATTTTGAGTATGATTAGCATTCAAAGAAATTTTGGGAAATATGATTGCAGGAATGATGATGCTTTACACAAAAGAATTTAAACTCGGAGATATCGTAGAAATATATGCAGATCAGACATATTTTGGGAGAATAGAAGAAATAACTATTAGATACACTATTATCAGAACACTGGACCTCAGACAAGTTGTTATACCAAATATGACACTTATTACTGTACCTATCAAAACATTTAGTTCTGAAGATTTAGTAAAATTAAAAACTACATTTGAAGTTCATTACGATACTGATATTCCAAAAGCAATAAAAGTAATAACAGAAACCATTAATAGTTTTTCTTTTGTAAAAGAAAAAGAAAGCACCAAAGTATTTTTCTCTGAATATTGAGACAGTAATATAGAAATAAAAACATTTTTTTATTTTGATCCAAAATGTTGAATTATACCAGAACTTGCATTATGAGAAATAAAATGAAAAATGAATGAAGCTTTCAAAGAAAACAATATTGAAGTATCTTACAACATGGTAACACTTACCTTTGAAGAAGAACAAGCAAAAAAAACTATAGAAGAAAATTTAATCACAAATCAATAATATGAAAGAACTAATATTTTGAACAATACTATCCTATATTCAAGATAACTGACGAGAAATTATCAGCAGATTATTTTGATGAATTTTCGCATTTATAGTAATATATGCAATAATAAAATATATAGTACACAAAGTAAAATCAAAAATCGAATGAAATAGTCTAAATACAGATATTTATACAAAAAAAAATGCAAAATTAGTATGATGAATTTTGTTTATTGTTCTTATGATTTTTAATATATTAGCAACTTTTGAAATTATAGGATTTGATGTGGCTATTATTATGTGATGAATTTCTTTGAGCATCTGATTCGCTATGGAAAACACAATTTGAAACCTAGTTTCATGAATATTAATATTAACTAACAAAAAAGTAAAACTAGGAGATTTTGTTGAATTTTTATGAAGTTTAAAAATATTATGAATCATTGAAGAAGTAAATGTAAGATATACCGTAGTAAGAAGTTTCGATAGAAGAAGAACCATTATACCAAATAGTATTATAGCAAAAACACCTATAAGAACGTTAAAATCAGAACCGATACTCAAATGAGAAATTACAATACCACTATCTCGTACTATTTTTTTCGAAAAAGTAAAAGATATTTTCAAAAAAGTTATTTATGAAAATGAAAATATTATATACCCAGAATATAGTACATTATTTATAGAAAATTTTACCCCAAGAGGAATAACAACAAAATGATTTTTTTATGTGAATACCGAAAAAAAATTACCTTTTTCAGTAGCAAAAGAAATTAGAAAAAAACTCTTCGAAGAAATGAAAAAAAATAATATCCATTTTCCATATCCGCATACAACAATTTCTGTTGAATAAAAAAAACCTCTATAAATGAACAATTCATAAATAAAGGTTTTTTATTATTATTTTTTAACTAATTCATATACTCACTTTTCAACTCTTTGAAATAAGTTCTTATATTTTTGGAGATTTAACATTACCGTATTTGGACTAACCATTTTTTCTTTCAACATTTCCTTACAAAGTTCTTTAACATTCATCGGTCTGTCGTTTTTTTCAAAGATTCTAATAAGAATATCTACAACCTGACCTCACTGATATCCCCACTCTCTAAGACCATAAATACCGAGACCAAGATTAACAAACATATCGTTATTTTTTACAAGTTCATTATGTACAGTATTAACCTTTACATTTTTGCTAGGGAATCGTTCCATAATTTTTGATGGAAGCTCTTGAAAATGAATAGGTTTATTGATTCTTCTCATAGTATAAAGAATTTTGAGTTTTATTGTTTTAGGATTTACATCTGCAAATTCAGGTAATCAAATTTTACCATCAAATACATTTACTTCTCTAATAGATTCGAAGAAGTTAACAAAGAACAAATCATTCTTAAGATAATGTACATCTTTATAATCTCTTGCAAAATTATCCTTTACATATCAAATAAATTCATATAAATCTTGGCTCTTTGTTCTTTTCTTAAAATACGCATCAATTTCTAAAACCATTTTTGTCAAAAGATCTTCATATAACGGATCCAAATAGAATGCTTTATTAAGATATTTATTTCTTTTTAAATATGTAATATCAAAGTCTGAAACTAATATCAATTTAAGTTCTTGCTTTGAAAATTTGAAGATATTTTTATTGATCATTTTTGAAATCAAAACATCTTCACAAAGAAACCCTCAATGAACATCAAGAATTTTTTTTGCTTCATTAAGAACTTCCATGTAGGTATCATTACCAACAATCAATCTTCTAAATCTCATCAAAGCTTGAGTTTCTATTTGCCTAATTCTTTCACGAGTAAGATTATATTCCTTTCAAATTCTTTGCAAAGGAGTTTCTCTATTTCAATCAAGTCAAAATTTCTTCATAAGAACAAGTCTTTCTTTTGCTTTACAATAAACAAGAACATCTTTCAAGTTTGTTCATTCAATATCGACTTTTATTTTCTTATCGTCCATTTTTACATTAAAATTCATTGTTGTATACTAAAAATGTAAAAATCTATTTTTCTCAACCTCATACTAAAGATTAGAGGATTAATGTCAAGCGTATTTTTATAATTTTAGAAAGCCAAGTGATAACTATTATATTGCAAATATTGATTTTTTTTAGAAAATAAGAGAATATTTTTTTAGAAAAAATTAACATAAACCACATATAATATTAAGACTACACATTAAACTTAAAAATCATTACATCTCAATCATGAACTATATATTCTTTTCATTCTAATCTAACCAATCACTTTTCCTTTGCTTTATTCCAACTTCAATTTTGAATAAGATCTTCATATTTTACTACCTCAGCTTTTATAAATCACCTCTCAAAATCTGTATGAATAGCTCCTGCTGCCTGAGGAGCAGTTGATCAAATAGGAATTGCCCAAGCTCTGGATTCTTTTTCTCATGTAGTAAAATAATACATAAGACCAACTTTATTATATGCCAAAGCAATTAAATCATCCAAAGTAGGAATATGTGATATATTATCAATTTCCAATAATTCTTTTATAAATTGTTGTTTTTCTTCTCATTCAAATTCCATCATTTCAGATTCAAGTTTTGCACAGACAATAGAAACAGGACTATGTAATTTTTCTTGAAATTCTTTTTGTATATCTAAAGCATTACTAATATCATCTTGTGAAATATTTATTGCATAAACAAAAGGCTTCATTGTCAAAAAATTATAGGGTTTGATAAATTTCCATTGTTCTAGAGTAAGATCTTCTTTTACAATATGTGCTATTTTTCATTCCTGCAACACTTTTTGAATTTTGGCTAATCATTCTGCTAATAAAATATCATCTTTATTACTTGCCAACTTAGCTCTTTTTTGAATATTGGGCAATACCCTATCAATTTGTTCTAAATCCGACAAAATTAGCTCTGTATTTATAATATCAACATCTCTCATAGGATCAACACCTCATTCAACATGAACAACATCGGTATCATTAAAATGTCTAAGAACTTGTACAATAGCATCAACTTCTCTAATATGAGACAAAAATTTATTTCAAAGTCACTCTCAAGTACTAGCTCATTTTACTAATCAAGCAATATCAACAAATTCAATAGCCGCAAAAACAGTTTTTTTAGAATTTGACATTTGAGAAAGCCATTCTAATCTTTTATCTTTTACATTTACAATTCATACATTTGGTTCAATAGTACAAAACGGAAAGTTTTCCGCAGGCGCAGAATAAGATTTTGTAAGCGCATTAAATAACGTAGATTTTCAAACATTCGGCAATCCAACAATTCCTATCTTCATAATATATATATAACAAAATTTAAAATCTGAATATATGTATTTTAATTAATTGTATAAT
>CAZPFR010000007.1:14676-31696 GCA_964586005.1 uncultured Candidatus Peribacteria bacterium
ATATATATAACAAAATTTAAAATCTGAATATATGTATTTTAATTAATTGTATAATTTTCGATTAGATAACAAATCAAATAATATCATCATCAACTCAACATCATAATTAATCAAAACAAGAATTCAATCTTAACTAGAGTAATAAAAGAACAAACAAAAAGTAATCCAGAATCAAGAAACCAAGCTATCAATCGAGCAATAAAAAAATGTCCTGAAAAACACAAAAAAATGAGTTATCAGGACATATTGAGGAAAACATAAATTTAACAAATAAACTGAAAAACAGCGTGTAGGAAGATATTAATACAAAAACAAATTTCAAGTGTTTTTTAAGAATTATCAGGCAAGGGTGATGATTCTGAAGAAGGTAAATCAATATCTTCAGATACTCAAAGTCTTGCAGCCATTTCCGCATCCACAAATTCTCTTTTTCTTCCATATTTTTTAGCAGAATATTCTTTGAGAATAGGCACTATTTTTGGATTTTGATAATCTTTGGTATAAATAGCATTCATTGAAAATACACGAGTAGTTGCATTATCTATATTAAGTTTAACGTAAGCTTTATAGTTTGCAATTCCTACAATATCTTGCTGAGACAAAACAGGCTGATATTCTTTTTCCAAAAATTCGGCATCAGGTGCTCAAACTTTAAAAGACTGCATCGTTCAAACGTTACCAAAAACTGCTGCTTTCACATCTCATTTTCCTCATTGATCACCACCAAGTCATTTTGGAGGTTCAAGCTGTGCAATATATTGGTGAGCCATAATCAAACAAAGTTTATATTTTCTAGCCTCTGATAAAATATCTGCAAACGTTCATGAAACAAAATTTTGAAACTCATCCACATATAAATAAAAATCTTTTCTTTCAGATTCAGGAATTTTAGCTCTCGCCATAGCTCAAGTATAGATCTTGGAAACAATAATCATACCCAAAAGTTGAGAATTAAGTTCTCAAATTTTACCTTTACTCAAATTTATAATCAGAATTTTTTTGTTATTCATAATATCCTCAAACGTAAACGCCGATTTTGTTTGTCATATAATATTTCTAATAAGCCTATTCGTATTAAATGATACAAATTTTGCAGAAAAGTAAGGAATAATTTCAGCTTTTTCTCTATCTCCCATAGCAGCAAAGGTTTTTTCCCATCGATTTTTAACAACAGGATTGGTTACTTTTTTTACTTTATAATCTCTATAACTTTCATCGGTAAACAATCTAACTACATCAAGCAAAGTAGGTCTATCTTCAAAGTCTTCAAGCAAAGTCAAAGATCAATATTTAAAATATTCCTGAATTCTTGGACCAAAAATTTCTGGACCAAACATTTTAAGAAAAATTTCTGTTGCATCATTAACTACTCTATCAGCTTCATCCAAACTTTGTATCTCATAAAGATTTAATCCCATAGGTCTTTCTTCGTTTCCTGCATCAAAATAAACAACATCTTTTGCTCTTTCTTTTGGAACATAAGCAAGCACGTCTTCAGCTAAATCACCATGAGGATCTACAAGACAAAGACCATCTCAATTCCAAATATCTTGTCTAGCAAGTGTTTGCAAAAAGACTGATTTACCAGTACCTGATTTTCCTATACAATAATGATGTCTTGTTCTATCATTTTTTTTCATATATACAGGAGAATAATTATTTCTATAAATATTAAGTCCTAGTAAGACACCATCTTTAAAGACTTTATAACCATGTATTTTTTTATTAATAATTTCTTTGACATATTTGTGATTATCTTTTTCAATAATTTCTTTTCCATCAAGTTCCTTTTGGGTATATTGAGTAACTGGAAACAATTTTTCTTCTTTTTCTATTTTTGTACCGACTGCCCAATGAGTTGGATATTCTTCTAAAACCGAACTCAAATTACCATCTTTGTAATTTTCTGCCAACTTTCAACTAACAATATATCATGTATAATCAGTAAGTACTGGTAAATTATCTGGAGCAGGCAATATTTTATAAGGCATCCATGAGACAATAGGAGAACGATTATACGCATTATCTGGAAAATGAAACAATGATGCAAGTTCATTTACCCCAAAAATATTTTTCTTAAAGAAAAAACTAGTAAGTCCAAATAATACAGCAAATTTCCACAAAGGAAGAAATAAAAAAGGTAACATATCATGTTTTTCATTCTGATCCTTAAATTCATTACCATACTCATCTCCATAAACATTATACGAACTAACTAACATATCCAAATTCATTTCTAATTTATTTTTTTCATCAGATGTTGTAATAAGCATAAGTCATGCTTCATAATAAGGTAATGAGGCTTCTTCACCCATAGCATTAAGATAATCCTCTTTGGCTTTTACCATACGAACAAAATCTTTTCCTCAATATTCTGATCAAGAAGTATCATTAGGATTTTTTTCTCTAGGTCAATGAATCAATAATCAAATTACATAAAAAGGATTTAATATTTTAAGAAATTTCTTTATTTTATAATGAGGATCCAAAAATTTTTTGTCATTTCTATATAATCAGTTTGCCCATTTTTGAGCTTTTTTATTCATCCATTCTCCAACAGGTTTGATAGGAACAACAACACTTACCGTATCGTATTTGGATACTTTTCACATGGCATCTATTAAGTTATTTATAGGATCATCCGAAAGCTGTTTATAAATTCTAATATTATACACATTATTTTTTTTGGGAATCAAAGGCATAATATCATAATATTTTTTCTTGAAAAGTTTTGGCGTATCTACAACTTCTATTGAACAGTCAGAATATTGAGCAGAAATAGCTCCTTCTAACACTTTTTGATATTCTGGATATGTACCAACAATAAACGATAAAAGTCAATCTTCATAATGATAAATAAGAGTCACCTTTGGTTTATAAAATAACCAATGAAAAATTTGATCTCCAACACTGAGTTCTCATAATTTATGAACATTATGAAAAACCTGTGACATACGACCAATTTTTTCTTTCATATCTTTTGCTATTTCTTTTTGTTGTTCACGATCTGTTTTACCATCATTTCTAGGAAGCATAACTTTGAGATAAATCATCCTATTCGCATTTACAACATCATACAAAAAATAAAGAAGTCTTTTGATAAATTTCCAAAGAACAACAATCAAAAAAGAGATTCCCAATCACCACAAAACATATGTTCATCGAGTAGCAATACCAGAAAAATCAAAAATTGATGATGAAGTATTTTCAATTTGAGCAGAATTATGGATAGGTGATACAGATTCTTTTGGAGAAATATATTCTGCTTTTCTAAAGAGAAATGTTTTGATATTAGAAACACCTCACATCAATTGTAAACAATCAGATTTATTTTCTTTCCAAGCAAGACTCGTGATTTGAGAAAGATTTTCTGCAAGTATAGGTTTGTTTTGATATATAGTTTGTAATTGTTGTTCACACTCGGTAATGTTCATACAAAATAATTAAAAACATAAATAGAATAAACAAAATAATTATATCCAAAACAGCTTGTATTTACCAAAAAACAAACAAAAAATAGAGAAAAAAGCTTGCGTTTTTTTAAAAACAATATAAACGAATAAATTTTCTTGCATTTTTCTTACCAACTCCTATAATGATGGTATGAAAAACACTATACATTCAGTCGTGATCTAACAAAAGGAGAAAGAAAAACTATCTCCTTGATTTCTTAGTCAAGGTTTTTTTTTAGCTCAAAATTTACTATAAGATGACCAAAAAAGAATTTCCCGCAAGTTTTGATCATACAACAACTAAACAATTGTATGAACAACGAGAACAGAAAAAATTATTTACACCAGATAAAAATCATAAGTATGATTGAACGTTTGTCATACCTATTCCTCCACCAAATGTGACAGGAATTCTCCATCTATGACATGCAATGACTATGACTTTGGAAGACATTATGACCAGACATGCTCGCATGAACAACAAAAAAGCACTTCGAGTACCAGGAACCGATCATGCAGGAATTTCAACTCAAGTAGTTGTAGAAAAGAAAGTTGCTAAAGAAGAATGAAAATCAAGACATCAATTCGAAAGAAACGAATTTATCAACAAGATCCGAGATCGAGCAAGTTCTTGTAGATCAACAATTGTAAATCAGACTAAACTGATGTGATCTGCCTGTGACTGGAGCAGAGAACAATTTACTCTTTCAGAAAAACTTTCTCGTGCGGTAAGAAAATCATTTGTAAACTTGGCTAATGCTCAAAAAATTTATCAAGCAAATTACATAGTAAATCGATGTCCAAGATGTCAAACCGTACTTTCTGATATTGAAGTAGCATACAACGATATAACAGGGAAGCTTTTTTATATTCAATACTTCAATCCAGAAAAAACAGCAAGTATTACCGTTGCAACTTCTCGTCCAGAAACCATGTTTGGAGATGTGGCAGTTGCTGTACACCCAGAAGGGCAACGAAAAGAGCGAATTGGCAAAAAAGTTTGTATCCCAGTTTCTGGCAAAGAAATACCAGTAATTTCAGAAGATACCGTAGCATTGGATTTTGGAACATGAGCGCTCAAAGTAACACCGGTTCACGATCCTGTAGACTTTGCCCTTGGACAAAAACACCATCTCCCACTGGATATTTTTTCTTTTGATAAAGCAGGTATTTGGAGTGAGATTGCAGGAGTTTTTGCAGGAAAACATATCAAAAAAGATTTTGATGAATTTATCGAATATTTACAAAACAATAGTTTATTAACAAAAATGGAAGAATATCCAACTACTGTTCCTCATTGTGAAAGATGTAATACCAGAGTTGAACCATTAGTTTCCAAACAACGATTTGTAAATGTAGAAGAATATGCAAACAAATCAATCGAAGCAGTAAAATCTGGTGGAACAACAATACATCCTGCAAGATTCAATAAAACATTCTTCGATTGGATGGAAAATATCAGACCACGATGTATTTCTAGACAACTTCGACGATGACACAGAATTCCTGTTCGATACTGCGAAAAATGACACGCTCACCCTATGGATGAAGATATATTTTTTCAAGATATTCCACAAACAGAGTGATATATTTTAGGTCATATGATTTTCAATCTTATCGCTGATGATAGACTTGGAAAAACCTTTTCAATTGAACAACTTCTTGAAATTCTAAATACTACAAGTCTAACTCCTCAAAACGGAACAATTGGAAATATTTATCATACAATTTATACAACAAAATTTAAAAATAACGAACTATTATTACAACAAACAGAAATAATTCAAACAACAATCCAAACAAACAATAAGAATCAGATTGAATTATTATTAAAAAGTCTACCAAATATCATAACATCTGATAATGGACAATTTACATTACAATTTACATGTCCAACTTGCAAAAGTGCAAATCTAACCCAAGACAATGATGTTTTAGATACTCGATTTTCAAGTGCTCTCCGACCATTTGCTGTTATGGGACGACCAGAAAATACAGAAGATATGAATGAATACTACCCTAGTGAAGTATTGGAGACTGGATATGACATCCTATTTTTTCGAGTTGCAAGAATGATGATGATGGGATTTGCCAATACAGGAAAATCACCTTTCAAACACGTTTACCTGCATGGTCTTGTAAGAGATGAAAAAGGGAAAAAAATGTCTAAATCAGCTGGAAATGGAATTGATCCTATAGAAATAATCAACAGCCACGGACCAGATGCATTGAGATTGAGTCTTATCATCGGAGCAACTCCAGGTAATGATTTAAAATATTCAATGACCAAAGTTGATTATGCGTCTAGATTTTTGCACAAACTCCGAAACGCTTGCAAATATGTAGATATGAAATTTGAAACAAGTGAAATGTCATGGGAAGAAGAACGTGATTTCATCAAAAATAATTTCAATCAAACAACAGATGCTGACAAATGGATTTTGAATATTTTCGATAAACACATCAACCACATCAATCAATATTTCAAAGATTTTATGTACGGTGAAGCTGGATCAAGCATAATAGAATTTGTATGGGATTACTTTTGTGACTGGTATATCGAGATAACCAAATCATCTCAATCTGAAATAACTTCTCATATTTTACGCTACATCATAGGGACAACATTAAAATTACTTCATCCATTCGCCCCTTTTGTGACAGAAACACTTCGAGATCTTTTTGATTTCAAATGACATTTGATAGAACAATCTTGGCCTCAACCATTGGAGCAAATAGGCGCTCGTGAAACATTCAACCTCTTTACACAAGTTATTTGAGCAACCAGAAATCTAAGACAAAACAACGACATCAAACCAAACGAAAAAGTAAATATTTTCATCAAAGGAATAACTGACAAAGAAGCTTGGACAGAATATATTCCATTAATTACAAAACTCAGTACAGCACTTTCTATAACGCTGATGGAAAATAACGATACTATGGAAGACAACGTACATATCCAAGTCGTAGAAACATTGACCATAGGTGTCCAAACTCATCAAGAAATCAATTGGACAGAAGTTGAAACCAAATTACTCAAAGAAATCGACCAGTTATCCAAACACATAGAAAACCAAGACCGTATGCTCAACTCAGGCGATTTCCGCTCCAAAGCCCCTGCCAATGTTGTAGCTGACAGAGAAAAATCTTTACAAGAAAACCAAGATAAATTGATGAAGTTAAATGAAGAATTGGAGAATGTTAAGAGGAATAGATAAGACTAAAAAAATATAACAAAATTAACTTTTCTTGACAACAAAGAAATCGAGAGAAAAATAAAAAACTATCAAATAATTTGACAAATGTTTTATTTTCTGTTATAATGGAATATATAATTTTTTATTTAATTACTATTTACAAATGAATTTTATGACAAAAGAAAAAGAAAAGAATAATACTAATTTAAAATCAACAATACTAGATGAAATAAAAAGTATTGAAGATAATAACTTACTACAAGAAATTTCAGATTTTTTGGAATTAAAAAAACAGATGAAAGAAATGAAAAAAGAATATGGGAATAATTTGTACGATACATTAAATGATGAAAAACTAAAAGACAAACGATTAAATGAAAAAAATATATATCTAGATTTAGTGAAATTATTAAAGAAATTAACACAAGAAAGGCGTAAAAATACCTGAATACAAGAAATTGATAAAAATAAATTTGATCTTAATGAACCAGCTATAAAAGATTTATTAAATAAAAGTTTATTTGTTAAAGAAATATGAATAGAAAAATGGATTAAAAATTTTGTTGATCAAAAAATTCGTTTATGAAGTCATTATACTCCTATGAATGATAGAGAACATTTTGTTGTATTAACAGAAGATGGAAAATTGAAATATGATTTAGAGATCTGGGATTAATAAAATCATATTTAAAGAAATAATAATTTATCACTATCAAAGACTTGACTTTATTATAAAATAATATATATAACACATATAAACCACAAATAAAAAAATTATGAAAATAATAAAATTAATTTTCGGAAAAAAAGAAGTAAATATAGCAGCAAGACTATGGAAAACGATAGGGATCTTTCTGATTCTTATTGTTGCTTCTATCGGAATAACTAGTGAAATAATCGATCAGTCAAGTAGATTATACCAAATAATTTGGTGGACCGGATCAAGTATTGAAGTAATCCTAATGACTTATTTACTTTACATAAGCTTTAATATAAACTGGCAAAAAAAGTAACTTCTTAATTCTTCAAGCGTGAACTGTATTTACAGGAATCGCTTTTTTTATGTATTAATTTTTTGAAGATAATATAATCTACAAAACAAATAATTGACTTTTATTATAAAATAAATATAAGCAAAGCGTAAAACAAAAGAAAAATTCATATGAAAAAAGTAGTATTTTTTTTGCTCAAAGGCATAAAGATTGTCGGAGTTATAGCAATAACACTGATAATATTAGCCAATACAGGAAATATATTTGAGGCTATAGCTAAAAATCCATGGTCAACCTGGATTATCAGTTGTATTTGTATGTTATGGTTATTCGGATATATATGTATAGAATTAAATGATACACAAACAATGGTATATACATACATAACAATGTTTCTCATGATGTTGTTGTTCATATCATTTATGGTTAATCCGAAAATATTGGTGGTAACTATAATAGGTGTATTGGCGGTAACAATAATAGGACACAAAATTAGACAAAGATCTCTCAAGGCTTCAGGATGAATAGATTCTGAAGTTTTTTTTGAGTAAAGAATTTTAAAATACCTTGTTTTCTTACAACAAAAAATTAATTATACACTATATATTATAATCTATATTATATGCATGTCTCTCTACCAATCTCCAATACGAAAAACTATTCAAAAAGATATTTACCAAAAACCAACATTTACTATACATTTGCTTAGTAAAGACTATTTTTGAACAATCAAAACAAAAAATATAGGACCAATAACAGTAAAACGATATCAGATTTTATGAATTGAATTACCCAAAGATCATAAAGAAATCAACAAAGCAATACAAAAAATCAAATCTGAATTTTGAAATCAACGAAATAATATTTTTTTTCAATTAGGAATTACAACACCAATCAAAACATTTGAAGTTAAAAATATAGACAAAGAATTAGCTGATTCATTAAAAGAAACTAGAATAAGTCTTCAAAATAATATGAAAGAAGATTATAATATACTCCATTCATTTAGAGAAAATTTACCAGAAAGCTGAATTGTATACGATCTTAGTAACACAGATGAAGAACTCATCAAAGACATGAATAAAGCATCAAGTCTGCGTACAAAAAAAGGAATTAAAAATAATATTTGATTTAGACCAATAGAAGAATCAGATTATAATAAATTTTATGATAAACGACAAGAAACAGCTGGAAAAAAAGGATTTCATACTATCACAAAAAAACAATACCTCAAATTAATCAAACATCTCAAAGAAACAAATACAGGAAACGTATTTATAACAGAACATGAATGAGAAATTTTATCAGGAGCTATCTGTATTTTTGATCAAAAAAATCTGGTTTGCCTATATAGTTTTGCTGACAGAAATTTTAATAATATCGGATGACAGCAATATCTCAAATTCAAGATATTCACTTGGGGAAGAGAACAATGATTTGCTACATGCGACATGATGTGAGGCGCGCCAACCGGCTTCCCCAACCACGAACTCGCTAGTGTCAGTGCATTCAAAGAATCAATGTGAGGAATAAAAACAGAATATATAGGAAATTTCGATATTATAATAAATCCACGACTATATTATTTTTTCAAAATACAATTTCATATAAAGAAACGATTTATTTGACTTTTAAAGTAAAATATATATAAGAAAATAATCTTTATATTTTATATACATATATAAATATGTTTATCCCAAAAAATAGTTTTGTAGCAGATCTTCAGGAAAAATTAGAAAAGAATCGAAATGGTTCTTTATTATCCTCGTATACTGATGAATTAACAAAAAATTTTTTATATGAAGAAACACCAAATTTTACGAACGAAATATGTTTAAATGGAATAAAAAAAGCTAAAGAAATTATAAAAGAAATTAAAATATATATATGACAGGTATCCAACGAAATACAAAGATTAACAAATCGAAAAGAATTAGAAAATAACGAAAAAAATGTAAAAGAAATAGAACAAGATACAAAAACCCTCAAAAACAATAAAGATGAATTAGAAGATATGATAAGAGAAGTAAATTGAGATATTAGAGTAATAATGGAACAAGCTAGAGAAAACAATCAAATAAATATAAATTCTTTAGAAGAAAAATGGAAAGAATTTTTGAATATTGCAAAAAATTATTCATATCTCTAATATCGTATGTATAATATTATTATCATTTGATGATGAGCATCAGGATTATTCTGTGCAAGTCAATTACAAAAAAACAATAACAAACTTATTTTAGAAAAAACAGGAAAACTTTGAACTAAAGTTCTTCTTTCATGAGGAGGAAGATGTAATTTTTCTAATGCAAACATACATCCAACTGAAGATTATTTTTGAAAAGAAAAAAGAATCTTACCAAGTTTGTTCCATAGGTTTAACAGTGAAGATTTTCTCTCTTTTCTAAGAGAAAATTGATTAGAGTTTATCGAAGAAAACAATGGAAGATTAGTTCTCAAAAACGGAAAATCTCAGGATTTAAATAATATATTAATCCAAAAAGCTATTGAAAACAATACCGAAATAAAAACCAACGAAATAATTATTTCAATAACAAAACAAGAAAATAGTTTTATAATATCTACAGAAACAAACCAATTTGAAACACAAAAACTGATTATTGCTACAGGATGAATTTCTTTTCCTCAACTCTGAGCAAGTAATTTTTGATTGGAAATAGCACAACAATTTGGTTTAGAAATCACCGGTCCTCTACCAGGATTATGCGGTATCGAAACAAACGAAAATATGGCACCACTGACAGGAAATGCAACTACAGCTACGATACAACTCTTGGACAAAAACAAATTAATCTACCAAGAAACATGAAATATATTATTTACTCACCGATGAATATCATGACCTATAGTATTTAATACAGCAAACGCTCTTAGCGAATATTATACAAAAGAACAAATATGATCAACAATACAAAATCAGATTAAAATTTTGTTATCAATAGATCCAACAACAACCATCAAAAAAATAGCAACATATTTCCATCTCAATACTTCTTCTACAATACCTCTTACTATTAAAAAACTTAGACCTTGGGAAGAAGCAAAAGTAATGGTAGGAGGAATCCATATGAAAGAAATAAAATCAACTATGGAAAGCAAAAAAGTTCCTTGATTATATTTTATAGGAGAAATACTGGATATCACAGGAAAAACAGGATGATATAATTTGCAACGATGCCGAACAAGCGCATATAATTGTGCCAAAAATATCACTTAACTTATATTTTTTTAACTTTACTATAAGATGTAATCGCTTTAAGGTTTGTTTGTGTTTTATATCAATCTGGCAATAATTCAGAAAGAGATTTTATCTCGTAATTTCATTTTATATCTGCATTTATAAGCCATATTTCTTTACCAGAAACTTGAGTAAACAAAAGAATATATTGCAAGCATGCTCCACAAGTAGGTGTAAATCCAGAATCTACAGTACAAACTGCAACAATATCATAACATCAATGAGCAACCATATGATCAACAGCACAACGTTCAGCACAAGTTCAAAGTCAACTAATCACACTTTCTATATTACATCATCAAAAAAGACGACCATCGGCTGCCAATACACTTGCCCCTATTTTGTGCATTGAACGATGTGAAAAAGCATAATTACGACTTTTTATAGCAACATCTATCAAATCTTGAATTTGTTGCTTTGTCAAAGGACATTTTTTTTTGATTCCCATAAGAATATATCATATAATAAATTAATTTTTTATTGCCTCTTTTATAGCTTGATCAAAAGCATCCATAAGATCTGGATCATTATCAACTCCTTCTTCTTGAAAAATTTTTTTAATTTGATGTATTTTTTGGTCAGTTTCAGTCCATTCTTGAGCATCTACAACAGTCAAGTCAACCTCTTGATCTTGTGTCATTCATAAATTTTAAAATATAAATCAAATAAAATTAAACAAACGTTTCGTGATAAAATATCTATAATGTAAATCCAACTTTCTTATAAATCTCCTGAATTTTTTTATTTGCCAATTCATTTACATACACTGCATTTTTTTTCATAAGATCAATAATTTCTTGATCACTAATTTGGGTATAACGCTCCTGAATTGGTTTCAAGAATGCCATAATTTTTTCATATAAATAATCTTTTGCTTCTTTATAACTAAGACCTCATTGTAAATATCTATCTCTCAACAATACATCTTCTTGTTCATTCAAAAATAATTTACAAATTTTATATACATTACATTCATTTGGATTCTTCGGTTCTTCAACAGTTTTTGTATCAGTAGCAATTTGTTTAACTCTCTTAAGAACCAATTTTTCATCATCTAATAATCCAATATAATTATTATAAGATTTAGACATTTTACGTCAATCTACACCAAGAATTATTCAGACTTCAGGTTGTATATAGGGTTGAGGTAATTTAAACGTTTCTCAAAAAAGATTATTAAATCTTTGGGCTATATCTCTGGCATATTCTACATGTTGTTTTTGATCTTGACCCACAGGAACAATATCAGCATCATACAACAAAATATCTGCAGCCATCAAAATTGGATACGTAAAAACCCCTACACTAATTTCTTTAGCTTTTCCTTTATCCAAAGCTTCTTTGTACGAATGCATACGTTCCATAAATCCCATATGGGTAATACAACCTAAAATTCGGCTCAATTGAGCATGAGCTGGAACATCAGCAGGATTGTAAATCACAAATTTATTAAGATCTACACCACAAGCCATATAAATTTTTAAAACATTCAGACTATTATTATGAATAGAATTTCAATCATGTAATGCTGTCAAAGTATGCATTATTGCCAAAAATAAGAAAAATTCTGCATCAGGAAATTGATGAGAAAGATCTATCATAGGCTTTACAGCACCAAAATAATTTCAAAGATGAATTTGACTATCTGTTGGCTTAATTCAGGTTAAAATTCTTTTTGACATAAAAAAACTAGAAAAGAAGTAAAATCAACTTTCTTGTACGATTTTTCCTAAAAATTACAACAGAAACTAATTCTGATAAAAATTTGATAAAATTATAAATTATAATAAAATAGATTGACATTTATATATTAATTTATATATTATAAGAGATGTTTGGTCATTAAAATAAATATCTAGGGAACATGCGAATAACCCGAAATAATAAAGTAGCAAAATCAAAAAAACAAAAAAAAATGAAACGATTATTTAATTTTTTGAAATTTTTGGGATTTGAAGTGGAAATAAAAGAAAAGTATGGAGATGAAAAAGAACTAAGTCTGACAAATTTCAAATTTTTGCCATTGAATTGGCTAGTAGTATTTTTGGCAATATATTTGAGCGGTGCAATTTTGTTCGATAGCTGGTTTATCCTTGATAAGACCCAAAAGGGATCGGTAGAATATTTCGGAAAATTCATCAAAGAAGTTGGTCCCGGTGGATTATACCTTAAAGTACCTTTTATATCCAAAGTACGCAAAGTAGAAACTGAAGTTCGTTATCGTATTGAGCTCGGATTTAGAACTGTGGAAAAAACAGATCCCGCGGAATACAAGGACGTTCTCGAAGAAGCAGTAATGCTAACAAAAGGCGGTCATTTATCATCGGTATTTTGGATTATCCAGTATACGATCAATGATACGTATAATTGGTTATACAAAGTCAAAGACCCTGAGAAAGTTCTCAATATGCTCGGACAAGGATCAATGAGACTAATTATTGGTAAAACATTTATTGATGATATATTGACGACCGAAAAAGCCGAAATTCAAGAGAAAAACAAAAAACTTTTACAAAATTATTGTAATGGTATTGGATTAGATATTACGATCAATGAGGTAAAACTACAAGATTGTGGTTTACCAAATCAGGAAGTACAAAGTGCCTATGATGGAGTAATGAATGCTATCAAAAAGAAAGAGCAAATGACCAATGAAGCAATGGGATATATTAATCAAACAATCCCCAAAGCAGAAGGGCAAGCTTCTTCAATTATTAACAAAGCTAATTCGTATTACTCTCAACAGGTAAACGATGCTGAGGGAGAAGTTGCGAGATTTATGGGACTATACGAAGAGTACAGAAAAGATCCCAAAACCACAAAACAAAAACTCTGGTTTGAAGCTATGCAAGAGGTTATGCCTAAAGCAAAAAAGACAATTGTAGGAAACAAAAACATGTTAAACCTAAAAAACTTTTAATACAATGAAAGAAGTATTTACAAACCAAAAGAAAAACATTGTGATTTTTGCGATAAGTATATTAGCATTAATCATAATAAAAACATCTTTCTTCAATATATATGAAGGAGAACAAGCTTCAGCTTTTATGTTTGGTAAAGCAAAACGTGATTACACAACATCCGGGTTAAATTTTAAATTACCCTGGGAATCTATCAAAAAAGTTGAAAAAAAATTACAACTTCATACTGCAGGCGCCTTAACACTCCAGGAAAAGACGAAAAAAAAGTTATTAATCGACTACTTTTGTATTTTCAAAATAGACAATCCAAAAACCTATTTTACCAAGATAGTAAGTATGGAGAAAGCCCGTCACAGGATGGACGACCATTTAGGTTCAGATGTTGCAGCTATAATAGGCCAAAACTCTTTTGAAGATATCGTAACGAATAACCGACAAGGTTTGTTGGATACCATTAAATCATCTTCAAATAAAGGATTGGATGATATCGATATCTCTATTAAGTTTTTGTCATTTAATCGCGTAGAATTACCGGACGAAAACAAAGCCGCAGTATTTGGCGACATGATAGCGGACCGAAAAAAGATTTCAGATGGTTATCTGTCTGAAGGTCAAAAAATCAAAGACTCAATTATGTCGTTCGCAGATTTTCAGGCAACAGAAATTGTTGCAAAAGCTGAAAAAGATGCATCAATTATCATGGGACGAGCCGATAGTCTTCGTTTACATATGCTAAATAAAGCCTATAACAAAAGTAAGGATCTATTCCAAATATACAATGAAATCGAGACCTTCAAAAAATCATATTCCGAGAATACGGAATGGATTCTCACCCCAGAAAATTTGATAATAATGCCCAAGTAAAAACAAGTATTAAAATAGTAAAAGCAGGTCAGTAATTCTTGACCTGTTTTTTTTAAAATTGTTTTTTATAAGAAAATATATATAAATAAGCATTTACAATATACACATGACTATGAAAAAGATAGAAAACATTATTTCAATATGAAAAATAAAAAATTTAAAACAATATAAAGAAATTGCAGAAGAAAATATGATCAAAATTTTTAATCTAAATCCAGAAATCAAAAAATTATCCTTTAATGAATTTATAGAAAATAAAGATCATTGATTAACACACACCTATAATGTTTTTAAAAAATCGTTAGAAATAGCCGAACAAGTTGAACAAAGTACTTGAATAAAAGTAAATACAACACTTTTGTATATTATGAGTGGAATGCACGATTCATGAAGATTTCGTATTCCCATAATAGTAGAAAATGATACCGATAAACAAATTCAAGCAAAACAAAGAAAGAAAAAGAAAGCTGAACAAAAACATAATATATATGGAATTGCTCAAATCAAATTAGCTATAAGAAAATTAAAAGAAAAAAATATAGAAATAAATAAATCTGATGAAGAAAAAATAATAGACTATATTTATAATCACGATTTTCTTAACACAAGACTTGATTGAGAAAACTATAAAGAACCCAATAGTTTAGAAGGACAAATAACTAGATTATCTGACAGAATAAGTACACCTATAGAACAAGAAATTTGAAGATATCGAGAAACAGGAAAAAGATTACAAACTCCATACTTTAAATCTGATATTTCTTTCGAAGAAAGAATTGATTTCAATTTTAATAATATGGGAAATTATATTAAAAATGGACATTTTGATGAATTTACCTTTTTTCTTGCTTTATTATCTCAAGATAGCAAAGATTTTTCAAATTCAATATTAGCAGATATATACAAAAAATGGTCTTCAACAAAAGAAAAGGGAATTAAAAAAATACTTGATATTGCAAAAAAAGAATGATATCCATCAACTGATATACTATTAATGGAAAATCTAATAAATAAATATATAGAACATTTTTGAATAAAATTTTAGTTTATTAATTATAAATAATGAAAATAGCAATTTGTTGAGCACATTGAGTAGGTAAAACCACAATAGCAAAACTAATACAAGAAGAATTCTGACTAATAGCATTGAAAGATATTGTAGTAGACGCACATAAATTAGGATTTATTATCAATGAAGACACACCCATAGAAACTCAAATACGACTAACAGGAAAACAGCTAGAACAAGAAAAAATACACACATCTTTTGTTGCTGATAAATGTATTTTTGATTATCATATTTACGCAAAAGGATTACATATGGATCATAACCTAGTAGAAATAACAAGAAAAGTAGCATTAAAAACATATAATTACGATCATATTTTTTATATCAAACCTGAATTTCCAATAGTTGATGATTGATTAAGAAGTACAAACGAAGAATTTCAAAATAGTATAGATAGTTGTTACCAAAATTTTTTAAAAGAAAATAAAATAGATTATACCAACCTTACTTGAAGTATAAGTGAAAGATTCAATCAAGTGAAAGAAAAAATTTCCAGCAAAAAAACTTGACATTAAAATTATTTTCATTAAAAGAAAAACATAAACAAAATAAATCAAAAAAGATTATGAACAGACAGTATTATGTATTAGGAAGCGAGGTCAATCCAATCTCAGCAATGGATGCAGAAGAAATTAAAGTAAAAGGTGATGAAGGTATACAAGCAGTGAAAGCTTGCATATATAACATTAACCAAGAAAGCAAACCCTATTTTGAGCCGTATATTGGCGGCTACGATGTAAAAAAAATTGCATTCATCTCTGGAATAAGGTTTCCATTGAGGAAAAAAGCTGCAAAAGCAGTGGCAAAAAACATCGGAGACATCAAATCTGTAATTCCGAAAGACCTCTTTCCGAAAAAGAATTCAGCAGATTTTATCATTCTGCTATCGTGAACATTTAACTAATTAACTAATCTGACTTCGGTAAACCGAAGTCATTTTTTTATAATACAATTTCGTCAAATTTTTATTTGACAAAAATAATGAAATCATTAGAGATAAAAAGAGTGCTTAGTCTTGAAAACTAGTACACAAACAATATTCTCTGTATATATTTTTATTTATTTTCAAAAACAAATGACAAAAAAAATGTTCTTTGCTGGGATATTAACTATGATTACCCTATGAATACTATACAACAAAGTGAATGCTGAAGCACAAATTATTATAGACCCTGTTACCAAAACAATTTCTATTACAGGAATAAATCTTAGCACTTGATCTCAATCTACAGGAACTCAATCTACAGGTACACAATCAACAGG
>CAZPFR010000007.1:31796-43576 GCA_964586005.1 uncultured Candidatus Peribacteria bacterium
ACAGGTACACAATCAACAGGAACATATAATACAGGATCTGTTTTAACTACAGGTAACCAATCACCACAAACAGTAACTTGATCAGAATTTGAACGCGCATTAGCTTGGATGTATACAAACGGACTGACAAAATACAGCAATCAAACCGATTATAGAATGTATGATCCATTGACTAGAGAAGAATCAGCAAAAATGTTTGCTCAGGCATACAAAATTTTTTGATATACCCAAGAAACAAAAAACACAAACTGTGATTTCAAAGATAAATCTGGATTTAATTCAGAATTAGTTCCTTTTATTCAAAAAGTATGTCAATGGGGAATTATCAAAGGATTCAACAATACGTATATGCCAACCAAAGAACTTACAAGACCAGAAGCAATAGCTATTTTAATTAGAATGTTTGAAGGAAAAAGTTCCTTTGAAGATCAATATCCACGATGGTCAGACTATTATATAAAAGGAAAAGCATTGTGATTAACTACACTTCAAAACAATAATTTTGAAAAAGAAATTTCAAGATATGAAGTAGCTCTTTATATCTATAGAATACAAACTATAATAAATAATTCTTCACTAAAATTACAATCTCAACTAAAACTTCAAAATCTGACTTGAATTATTCAGACGTGATGAAATACAACAGAACAAAATAATTCTCAAGAATCATCAGAACTTGCACAAAAATTTGCAGCAATAGCAAATTCTATTAGCGTGGAAAAAGACCCAGAACTACAAGAATCTATAAGATGGATGTTTGATAAATGACTTACCAATTTTTCAACTATTGGAGAATACAAACCTTTTGAATTATTAAACAGAGAACAAGGGGCAAAAATATTTGATATATTCGCAAAAATATTTAATTTTTCTCAAAACAAATTAATATGAACACTCCCTAATGAATGTCAATTCAAAGATATATCTTGAGCTGATCAAACTTTAGTTTCTTATATACAAAATGTATGTAAAATGGAGATTCTCAAAGGAAGTAACCAATTATTTAATCCAAAAATAACATTAACAAAGGGTCAATTTATTACCGCTCTCGTAAGACTTATAGAAGGAAAAAATCTTGATGAAAGCAAAAATCCACGATGGACAGATTACTATCAGAAAGCATTAAATATGGGTATTGTAGGAGCTGCTGATGCTATTACATTTGATAGCCCTATTACAAGATATGAAGTAGCCTTATTTCTATATAGATTCAATGTTAAATCTCAATTAATCAATAATCTAAATAGCGATATATTAGAAAATATGATATTCAATACAGTTCCTGGTACTATAAAAATGACAGAAGCAATATCATGACAGACTAGCCAAGAAATTGAATCAAATGTTTTCATAGACACAAATTTACTTCAAAATGCTAATTTCGATTTATGATATATAGAAGTATTTTCAAATAAATATAAGGTAATTAAAACATCTACAGAAACTTATTTTACCAAAAATTTTGTGCGATATTGAGATATTTACGACATAAACACAAATCAAAAAATAGGAACTATAAATTTTATTGTTAGCAACAGAATTATCGTAGAATGAACAATAAGAATAAATGCAATTACCTATAAAATATCTCCTGCTGCAAATACAACAGCTTATTACAATCTAAAGAAAAATTAGTATGGAAATCAAAAAAATAAACACAGATAAATTATTGAACATCAATAGTTGTAATAGACCACTATCTTTTGATGATTTCGTTTGACAAGAACACATTAAAAATATTCTTAAAACTGCTATAGAAAGTTGAAAAAAAAGAAAGTCTCACATAGGACATATTCTTTTTTCTGGGCCAAGTGGTTTTGGTAAAACAACAATGGCTAATGTTATTGCCAAACAATCATGAGTTTGAATCAAAGCAGTTACAGGGTATGCTATTACAAAACCATCAGAAATTATCAGTATTCTCAATTCATTGGAACAAGGAGATATTCTTTTTATTGACGAAATTCATAGACTTAAACCAAATATCGAAGAAGTTTTATATATTGCGATGGAAGATTTTGTTATCGACATGGTAATGCCAGAATGAGGAAATGTAAGAATTCCGATCAATCCTTTTACACTAATAGGAGCAACAACCAAATCTGAATCTCTTTCACAACCAATTAAAAACAGATTTGTATATAATTTTCATTTTATGGAATACAATCAATCTGAAAAACAAATTATTATCAACAAATATCTCAGGCAATACGCGGTGGATTTCGACTCTTCTCTCCTCTCAGCTATCGCTGCCAAAGTTGACGCGGTTCCTCGCGAAATCCACAATCTTTGCATCAAACTGAGAGATTTTGCTATAACACAACAACATCAACAAAAAATAGATCAAAAATGATTACAGGCATTTTTTGATTATAGCAAAATCGAAGAATGATGAACAACGCCTCTTCATGCAAAATATCTTGAAATCCTTCGTAACGCCGACAGACCACTTGGTATCAAAACCATCGCTGTACAATTAGGTATCAATGAAAAAGCTGTCGAAGAAGATATCGAACCCCTCCTCCTCAAACTCTGAAAAATAGAAAAAACTGCCGGAGGAAGAATTGTAATGTAAATAGTTCAATTGTATGTAAATACTAAATACCCTTTTTATCTATCATTTATTAAAATGAAAAAACTATTTTCACTTCTCCTTGCACTAACAATTTTTATTCCGCTAAGTAGCTTCGCTTTCAAAGCTGATGCAGGAGAAGATCTTAATCTTACCACTGCTGTACAAGGCGATTATTACGTTGCAGGCGGAAATATTAACATTAATACAACAACCAACGGTGATTTAGTTGTTGCTGGTGCTGAAATCACTATCAATGGTGATATCAAGGAAGATCTTATTCTTCTATGAGCTGAAAATGTTATCAACGGACACATCTGAGAATCAGCGAGAATTATTGGATGAAAACTTTTAATTGAAAGTACTATTCAAAAAGATTTACTCCTTGCTGGAGGTGAAATTACGATCAAAGAAAAATCAAATATTCAATGAGAAACCAAAATATTTGGAGGTAAAATAGATTTTGCAGGAACTACAAACAACACAGAATTTACCGCAGAAGAAATTATTCTTAAATGAACGATAAAATGAAATGCTACACTAAGAGCAACAAAAATAAAAGTAGAAACTGGGGCAAAAATTCTTGGAAATCTTTATTATGAAAATCCAAACAAAAACGATAACCTAGAAAAAATTGTATCAGGACAAATAACTTTCAAACAACAAAATTATAATAACAAAAAAGAAATATTGGGAGTATTTAATAATTTTATTGGAACGAGATTACTTTTTCTCGTGATTTTTGGACTCATTCTTCTTTTGACCGCACAGAAATATATAAAGCCATCATTGGAAACACTCAAAAAAGAGCCACGAGAATCACTAGGAATTGGATTTTTAACGTATGTAGCACTTCCTTTTATAGCGGTACTTTTGGCAATAACAATAATCTGAATTCCTTTTTCGTTACTTGTCATAATGATATTTATAACATTGATGATGTTTGCAAAACTTCTCAACGTATATTTTTATACAAATTTTTTAATAGAAAAACGAGGTTGATACAACAATCTCAACAATCGAAAAAAAATATGAATTCTTTTAGGTTGTTCTATACTATCAGCAATTCTAAGTGGAATTGACATGATCTTTGCTTTCTTCGCTTTAGGAGCTATCATTAGAACTCATATTTTAAAAAAAAAATAAAAATATTTTATATATTAACATTTTTATGCAGCAATTGATAATTTGATGATCTACAGGCATTTTTAACGAAGTAGAATATCCAAAAAATGAAGATAATTATATAGAAAGATTTTTTTGCAAACCAAATATATCTGCAATAGAAATTATGATAAATAAAAATAGATCACTTTATTGTAATATAACAAAAGATAAAATATCCAAAAACTTTTCTTATTGTTCTCTTCATGCTCCAGCACATAATTATCAAAAAGATAATTCATCATATGAAATTCTAAATTATTTAGATAAATTATGCAAAGAATTACCAATACAAAATATTGTATTTCACCCAGATGAAGTTGTTGATCGAAATGTTTTTAAAGAATATCCAAACATTCCTTTTTCTATAGAAAATATGGATGAAAGAAAAATTTGTTTTCAAAGAATAGATGATTTAGCTAAAATATTTAATGAAAATCCTCAAATAAAATTCACCTTAGATCTTCAACATTGTTTTGCAAATGATCCTACTATGCAATTAGCAAAGGATTTTCATAGAGTATTTAAAGAAAGATTGGTTGAATATCATATTAGCTGATATCACAAAGAATTTCTTCATTATCCTCTATTTAAAACAAAACAATTAGAAATCATTCATGCAATAGAAAGAACAGATATTCCTTTAATTATTGAAAGCGGCTTTGACAATACAGATGACTTAGAAAAAGAAATTGAATATATCAAGAAATATATAAAATTTTAACTTGTGTATTTATTTCATGAAACAAATAATAATTATTCATTGATGAGATTGTTTTGCAAATAATGAGCAATTTTACACGGCTCTCAAAACAAAGGAATATAATCCTTTTCAAAAATGAAAAAAGCGAAGAAACTGGCTAGAAGAACAACTTCAAGAAGAGTATCAAATTTTTCTTCCAGAAATGCCATGTAAACATAATGCAGATTATATAGCTTGGAAAATATGGTTTGAAAGACATTTTGAATTTTTAAATAATGAAGATTTAATTTTAATTTGATATTCTTTGGGAGGAAACTTTTTGGCCAAGTATCTTAGCGAAAATATTTTTCAAAAACAAATCAAACAGCTCCATCTAGTTGCACCTTCATTTGATCAAGAATGATTTATAGATGAAGATATTTGAAATTTTTCTTTCGATCCAAATACATTAAAGAATATATCAACACAAGTTGAAGAAATATTTCTTTATCAATCAGAGGACGATCCTGTTGTGCCTTTTTCACAAAGCCAAAAATATATTCAATACTTACCACAAACTAAATTTTTTAAATTCCAAGACAAAGGACATTTTTATATTTCAGAATTTCCAGAATTATTAAAAAATATAAAACAAAATTTAGCTTAAATATTTTATCTCTTCATTCTATACTATGTTCGATGAAGAATTACTATTAGAAAAACCTAATTTAAAATATAAAAATCAACATCAAGAAATAATAAAAGAATTTTTTGATGCAGAAGAAATTATTATTCCGCGAGCAATAAGAATAAAACCAAACGAAAATTATAAAAATTTTCTCCAAAGAACAAATGAACGAGAAAAATGAATAAATCTACCCGAACAACGAGTACCGTCTTCTTTATATTTTATTATAAATAAAAATAACAAAATTGTTTGAGCTATAAATATCCGCCATATTTTAAACAAAAATTTGGAAAAATTATGAGGACATATTTGATATGGAATCAGACCAAGTGAGAGAAACAAATGATATGCTACTACAGCGCTCAAATTATGATTAGAAATATGCAAAAAAATATGAATTTCTCAAGCAATATTAACATGTAATAAAGAAAATATTTTATCAGCCAAAGTTATTCAAAAAAATTGATGAATATTAGAATCTGAATATCCATGTCAAGAAAACGATAATATTATGACACAAAGACGGATTATTAACATATAAAAAGCCGCGATATGCGGCTTTTTTATTAAGAAAAACTAATATTTCATTTCATAGTTGTTTCTGGAATATCATCATCATTTCATGATCTAGAACTTCAAATATCACGCTTTTTTTCTTCTGAAATAACATGTTTTATTTTTTGAGAACCAGCATCATTTCAATCTTTCATAGTTAATGAAACTTTTTCTCTTTCAAAATCTATATCCAAAACTTTTACTTTTACTTGCTGACCAACACTAACCACTTCAATAGGATTAGTTACATAATAATTAGCCATTTGAGATTTATGAACCAATCCATCATTATGCAATCCTATATCAACAAAGGCACCAAAATCAGTAACATTTCTAACAATTCCTTCAAGATCCATACCAATTTTAAGATCTTTTAAATCCAATATATCTGATTTAAAACAAGGAATTTCTAATTCATCACGAGGATCTAAACCTGGTCTTTGTAATTCTTGAAGAACATCTACCATAGTTTCGTATCCAATACCATATTTTTCAACCAAAATAGAAATTTGTTGATCAGAATATTTTTGTAATTGTAATGGTAATTTAAGAGACTTCTTTTTGATGCCTAATTCTGTTTCTATAAAAGCATAAACTTGTTTGTGAATTTCTGGATGAATACCTGTCGCATCCAATACTTCTCTTCCTCCCTTTATTCTCAAAAATCATATTGCCTGTTCATATGCTTTTGGACCAAGTCCTTTTACTTTTTTGATTTGAGCTTTTGAATCAAAAGAACCATGTTCATCTCTATAAGCAACCATATTTTTTGCCATTGTTTCACTAAGCCCTGCAACATATTGAAGCAAAGTATAACTTGCAGTATTTACATCAACTCAGACAGCATTTACCACATCTTCTACTTTTTCATCCAATTTTTCTTTAAGATATTTTTGATCTACATCATGTTGATATTGTCCAACTCAAATTGCTTTTGGATCTATTTTTGTAAGCTCTGCCAAAGGATCTTGCACCCTATGAGCAATACTAATTGCTCACCTAATAGTCACATCCAAATCAGGGTATTCTTCTTGCGCAAGTTTTGATGCAGAATAAACAGAAGCTCCCGCTTCAGAAGTAATCATATATTTTACATCTAGTTTATATTTTTTGATGAAATCACTAACTACTTTTTCAGATTCTCTAGAAGCTGTACCATTTCCCAAAACAATTAAATCAATTTTATAATCTGACACTAATTTCAATAAGGTTTGCCAACTTTCTTCAACCTTATTTTGAGGTTCAGTTGGGTATATTACGGTTTTTGTAAGAAATTTTCCTGTTTTATCCACAACTGCCAATTTACATCAAGTTCTAAATGCAGGATCAAATCAAAGAACCGTCATTCATTTGATTGGAGGTGTTAATAATAAATTTTTGAGATTCTCTCAAAACACTTTGATTGCAGCTTCATCTGACCAACGCTTTTTATCTGATCTAAGTTCTCTTTCCAGAGATGGTAATAACAATCTATCAAGTCCATCTCTGATAGCCTCTTCAAGATAAACCACACTACTTTTTGCCTGTCTTGGAACAAAGAATTTCGTTGATTCGTCCCAAATTTTATCATCTGACAGAACTAATTTCAAAGAAAGTTGCTTTTCATTTTCTGCTCTATCAATTGCCAAATAAGCATAAGAAGGCATTTCAGATAATTTTTTACTATATGATTTATATATTTTATACACTCAATTTTCTTCAAAGGTTTTTGTTGCTTTAGTCTCCAAAAGTGCATGATTTTCTTCCCTAGATTTAATTGCATCCCTAAGATCTGCATGATCAGAAACATCTTCTGCAACAATATCTTTTGCACCTTGAACAGCTTCTTTGATATCTTTTACTGATGTCTTGGCATCGCCTGTATCTTTGATAAATTTTGCAGCTTCTATCTCAAATTCTTCTTTGGTAAGGTCTGCTTTTGCCAAAATCTTCGCCAACGGCTCAAGTCATTTTGCTTTGGCGATAGTTGCCTTGGTATTCTTCTTTTCTTTGAATGGACGATAAAGGTCCTCAACTCTCGCCAAGGTTTCCGCTTCCATAATTTGTTTTCTAAGCTCGTCTGTCATCAATCATTTTTCTTCAATCAAACGAATCACATCAGCTTTTCTAGCTTCCAAATTCTTGGTATATGTATATATTTCATGAAAATCTCTAAGTTGCTCATCCGTAGCACCTTTTGTCATTTCTTTACGATATCTGGCAATAAACGGAACCGTATTTCATTGATCTAAAAGCTCAATAATATTTACAATAACACCTCTTTCCATACCTGTTTTAGACACAATCAATCCAATCAAATCAGCCATCATAACAAATTAACAATTTAAAATATTTAAATTTTAGTAACTATATAAATTCAATAAATCGAGCAAGAAAAAGGACAAACAAAAGAATTATATTATCACCAAACCAACATTATCTGTAGCCAAAGCAGAAATATAATTATGATTAGAATTTAGATCAAAACAACAATATTGCCTTGATAATTAATAATTTTTGTTTGTCTTTTGTTGCGAGATATCACTAAGTAAATTTAAAAACTAAGCAACTTTATCAAATTCCAATCCGATGTCAAATAAAAAATTTTGACAAAAATTTTATTCTGAATATAATCAATCGTTATAACACATTTTTATATTATTTTTTAAATAATGGATAGATTATTGAATAACGAACATTTATCACAACCATCAACGACAGAAACAATAGTAGCTGATCGAGAAAAAGAGCTTATTGAAGTTATAAACACAACTCCAGAAGATGATGAAATTCCTGATTGAATACAATATATCCAAAATATTAATCAAAAAGAACGAGAAAAAGAATCAGATTTCAAAAAAAATGAAGATAACGAAGATCAGGAAAAATCTTACAATCAAAAAAAGAAAAAAACCAATCGTAAACTACAAAAACAACAAACAAGAAAAGAAATAAACGAAATTTTTTTATCATAAAAAAACCCGGCAAGCAAAACTCACCGGGAAAAATAATTGATAACTTCAGTAGTTGGGAATAATAGGCAACTACTATCTTTTGATTAATCCAATTCCTTCATCTCTAATAGAGTTATGGCTTATATAGAAGGAATCCCCTTTTCTTGACCTGATTCAGGTATTTTTACTCCAAAACCCAAAGGTTCCCAATAAATAACGGGACCAAAACGGGAGGAATTACGGTAAATTTTTTTTTGAAGTCCCAATTCTTAACTAAGGACTTCGAATTTTTAAAGTTTTCGGGATCACCAGACATTTTTGGTCAACATTGCGAGAATATTAACGCGGATAATAAATCCACCCAGACGCCCGAATAAAGGGCAATTTAAAGGTTTTTTGTATAAAAACTTGTTTCATAATTTTCGAAACCGGGATTTTTTTACCGGTAGAAAGAATATAATTATTTAATATAAAATGTCAATAAGATTTTAAAAATTTTTATAATCGAAATAAAAACAACAATTAATAAGCATATTTTCATTTGTTTTTTTTTAATTTTTTTATATAAAAATCACATATTTAATTATAAATCATACGTTTTACATTATAAATGTATCAAAATACACTACCGCACTATCATAATTTCTGATACTCATTTATGTACACCTGACTCGAAATATCAGGAACTTTTTGATTTTTTAAAAATAAATACCTGTGATAATCTCATTTTAAATGGAGATATTATTGACGGCCGATATCTAAAATACTTTCCAACAATACCACCAGAACAAAAAAAAATAATTGAATATATTTTAAAACTTTGATCAGAAAATAAAACAAAAATAATTTATTTAGAAGGAAATCATGAAAAATTTCGAAAAAATATATTACCCATCAATATCAATAATATCACTTTTTGTGATGAAATAATATACAAATCAGGAACAAAAAAATATCTTATTTGCCATGGACATCAATTCGATTCATTCAAAAAAGATTTTGGAATAAATACTATTTCCTTTCGATGATGAATGATACTTTCTCGAATAAATAGAAAATACAATGTTCGAAGAAAAAGCCATTGATATAAACCGACTTCTTTAGTTAAAAATATTAAACAAATAGCAAAAAATATTGCTCTAGGAGGAAAATTTTCATTTTACGAAAACATAGCAAAAAAAACTCAAGAAAAATGATGTGATGGAATTATTTGCGGACACTTACACAAACCAGAAAATAGTTATAAAAACAATATCCACTATTTAAATTCAGGAGATTGGATTGAATCATTAACAGCTCTTACTGAAACAACCGATCATCAACGAAATATTATAAAATATACTAAAACAAAGTAACTACCTTAGTATCTCTTCCCTGTACCAATTGATCACTTCATCATCATTTTAAACCAAGAGATTGCATTATTTGCTTAGCAGATCATGTTTGCATAAATAAAGCGAAATTTCATTCTTTATTATATATCAAAAAATTCTGACCTTCAAATATTTTTCTCATTTGTCACAATGCAATCCTAAAATCAACATCACTAGGAATTATCAAAACAATATTCAAATCTGGATTATTTGTTTTATTTGGTAATAAAACCAAAGTATCAGCTACTAATTTATTTTGCAATTGCTCAAACGAAGATTGTAAACTTTCGTATTCTTTAATTAATTTTTCCGTTTTATCAATAATTTGTTTTGAATTAACTCAAAGTTTTTGAGCCAAAGAATCTAATAAAGAATCTTTTTCTTGAATATAATCAAAAATTTTTGGTCAAGTAATAGCAACAATTCTCTTAATACCAGAAGCCACTGCTTCTTGGGAAATAATTACAAAACATCAAATATCTTTTGTATTAGAAACATGCGTTCATCCACAAAGTTCTGTAGAAACATCTTGATCAACTTTAACAACCCTTACAATATCTCAATATTTATCTTCAAAAAAAGCCTTTGCTCAAAGTGCAATAGCTTCATTATAAGAAGTTTCTATATTTTCAACAGGCAAAGCAGAATAAATCAAATGATTTACTTGTTGTTGAATTAAAACAAGTTCTTCAGAAGATAAAGTTCTATCAGCAGTAAAATCAAATCTCAAATAATCTTCATCAACAAAAGATCCTGCTTGCTTAGTTTCTGGAAAATATTTTCCTAATGAAGCATGTAATAAATGAGCTGCAGTATGAGCTCTCATCTTTGCATATCTTTGCGAACCCGTTACAATAAGTTTCATCTCAAAAAAAACAAATTAAAAAGATATTACATAGCTGGAATACTACCAAGAGAAGAAACATCAATTTGAATATCATTATTTTCACCAGAAACAATATCTCAGGAAAGAGCTTGTTCAGAAACTTGTTTACTCATGTCAACAAAATACATAACTGACACTAGTCAGCTAGAAAGAAGAAATACCGCTAAAATAACAAGAATAAGAATTTTCATAACTTTTCTTTGTGAAACCATTATATATACTAAAAAATTAAAATCATACAGTATCTTGGGTTAACAGGACTAATATCGAACCGCAAACCACTGATTCACAATGATATGTAAACCATAGTGATGTGCTAGATCTTATACTGAAAAGCTTGGTAAATGCAAAGACTTTCTGTCAAGAATTTGATGCCTACATAAAATTTTCAAGAGAATAATCAGTTTATATTGGTAGTTCTCGTTTTCTAAGATTTAATGTGCTCGTATCTACAAGATAATCTTTAAAATCATCTGGATTTACTAATACAACAACCTCTTTTCATAAAAAACCTTTTTCATTAACTACGTAATTTTTGAAAGTTTTTGTAAATGTATTTCTATATTCTGCACTTACCAACAAACTTCATTGATATGTATTTGTTTCAAATATTCAATAAGTAGCTTTTTCTTTAGGATTTGTTGGTTCTAGTTCGATTTTATATGAACTATATCATCCTATATTTGTTCATGAATTTTCTCGATTTGTGATTTTACAAATAATCTTTTTGCCTATTTGATTTAATCTTTTTGCTTTTTTAATATTCTTAATTTTTTTAAGTATCATTAGTATAATAACAATAAGCACTAATACAGCAAAAAATATAACTGTAATAATCAATGCATTATCTTCATTAAACACTTGATTTAACATAAATATATTAAATAAGATAATTAAAATCTTGGCCCGACCCGGAGTTGAACCGGG
>CAZPFR010000008.1:0-14605 GCA_964586005.1 uncultured Candidatus Peribacteria bacterium
AACTAGGTTCTGTGCGACATAGAGTGTCGTACAGGTAGTCAATCTAGGATGCTTTGGGAGGTTGTATGTCGTGATGTGTGTCAGATTTGGTGGATTTTTAGTATGTCATGTTTTGTTATATTTTTGTCAGTTTTTTTCTTTTTTGGGATTGATAGAATTTCGGCTAACATGAGAAGAGAAGGTTTTGATTTTTTTGATGTCAGTATATTTCTATTCTTTGGTTTTTTTATATGTATTATTTGGAATAATGCAAGAATTTTGTTTAACTGAAGAAATATTTGATCTCTGGAATCAAGAGAAGAAAAAATTAAATAAACAACAAAGAATAGTTCATCCAAAACCTAGAGAAATTTGGTATGTTAAAATATGAATTAATGTTTGAAGAGAAATTTTTTGAAAAAAATGATTTTTTAGGCCTGTTTTGGTTATCAGTAAAATATGAAATATGTATTTTTGTATACCTATGACCACAAAAACAAATCAGCTTAAACATGATATTCCATTGTTATCATTTCATTCTTCAAAACCTTCTTATTTGGTTTTAAACCAGTGAAAAGTTTTTGATACGCAAAGATTTTTTTCTAGAGGAGGTATCTTATCTTGTTTAGAATTTGAACAAATAAAAAAACTTCTTAGAAGTGTTTATTTTCCAGAAGTTCTTTAATTTTCCCCCGCTAAGGCGGGGTATGGGCCCGAAGGCATGATAATAGGTATTTTAATAAAAATAATTATAAATTAAGGTTAGTTTTCCCCCTCAGTATTGCGGCCTACACGTAGTAGGCAGAGTGATGTTATTATATTGGTTTATATCTAAAAATCAAGTTTTTATTCTTTAAATTATATCATGCAAGATTATATTAACCAGCTTTCTAGAGAGCTTCAACAGAGGAATTATAGTCCAAGAACAGTGGAAATTTATAGTAATTGTTTGAAATTTTTTTTGAAATGGTTGGAATATGATGTGTCCAAAATTTCTCGTGAAAAAATTATTGATTTTATTATTTATCTTCAATCAAAAGACAAAGCTCCTAAAACAATAAATCTGTACAAAGAAGTGATAAAATTCTTTTGTAGTCAGATTTTAAAAATTGATATAGGATGAGATATTAAACTTTCCAAAGAACCCAAAAAGCTACCTGTTATATTATCTCGTTTTGAAATTCAGAAGTTGTTGGATGTTGTCATAAATGTAAAACATAAAACTTTATTATCGTTGGCGTATTGATCTTGATTGAGAGTTTCGGAGGTGGTTTTTCTTCGTGTCTGAGACGTTGATTTACATCAAAAAATTATCCATATCAAATCCGCTAAAGGGCAAAAAGATAGGATAACGGTATTTTCTGACAAAATTATAGATGATATTGTTTGGCTTATGGATGGCAAAAATTATAATGATTGGTTATTCCATTCTGAACAAGGTGGTGCTTTATCTACCAGAACTGCTCAAAATATTTTTTGTCATGCTGTTGCTAAGGCTTGAATCAAAAAAAAAGTATCGTTTCATTCGCTTCGTCATAGTTTTGCTACGCATTTGTTGGAAAATGGGACCGATATTCGTTATATTCAGAAATTACTTGGACATTCGTCAATCAAAACAACACAGATTTATACCCAAGTTTCTACTCATAATTTGCAAAATATTCAAAGTCCTTTGTAATTTTCTTTTATTTTTGCAAAAAAATTGTTCTTGAGTATACTTATATTGGTATATAAAGTCGTTAGTCTAATTTGATGACTTTATACCTTTAGACTTTAAGACTTGTTATATGACGCGAGAACAAATTTGATTGCTTATTTGATGACTTGGAATGTTTCTATTTGGGACGATGGCTTTTGAAGAAGCTGTTGGTTTTTTGGTGACTAAAAAATTTAAAAACCTTTTGAAGACAGCAACAAAAAATTTATTTTCTTCTATTGGAACTTGATTTCTTGCTACGGCAATTTTACAAAGTAGTGCTGTTGTTTCTTTGATAGCTGTTTCTTTTGTGTGAGTAGGTATTATAGGTCTGGAAAATGCTGTTGGAATTATTTTGGGTACTAACATAGGTGCTCCTCTTATGGATATTGTTTTGGGTAACTTGTGATTAAAATTTTCGTTGTCTAGTATTGCTTTGCCTATGATAGGTGTCGCGTGATTTGCTTTTTTGATTTTTTCTAGATGTCTAAAAATAAAAAATATAGCTAGGGCATTAGTCTGACTTTGATTGATTTTTTTGTGACTTGGATTTATGAAAGATAGTATGATGCTTTTGGCGAGTACGGTGGATTTTAGTCAATATGTGCATTTGTCTATTTTTGCATATTTTGGAATCTGATTTTTGATTACGTTATTGATGCAGTCTAGTTCTGCTACTATTATTTTGGTATTGACCGCTGCGAGTTCTTGAATTGTAGACTATCGTATGTGAGTTCCTATGATTATGGGTGCTTTTTTGGGGACAACATTGACTGTTGTTTTGTGATCACTTGGCCCTAATGTTTCAAAAAAGCAAGTGGCATTTAGTCATGTATTTTTTAATTTATTTTCTGTTATTCTGGGATTCTTGTGTTTTTCGTGAATAGAATTTGTTCTTGAAAAGAATTTTGTTGATGTGGTTTTGGGATTATCTGTATTTGCTATCTGATTTAAAATAATTTGAGTGATATTATTAGCTCCTTTTGTCGGTTATTTTACTCGTTTTTTAAAATGGCTTTTTCCTATAAAAGAGAAGCGTCTTTGATTATCTGTAGAACAAACTGATCCTCGTATTTCTGATGCTGCGTTGATTGCCATGAAACAGGATAGTGTTGTTTTGTTAAAAAAAGTATTTGCCTATATTTTGCATGTTTGGTCTGTTGATGAAAAATTTTTACTTAAACATCGTACGACAATAGAATCAGTTCTTTCTATTCAAAAAAATGTTAATGAATCTGATTTAGAACAAGAATATATTACTTTGAAAATGATAGAAGAATCTTTGGTTGCGTTTGGTTCGCAGATCAAAAGACATCCTATAAAAATTGATGAAATTCGTCAAATAGATCAATTTTATTCTGTTGTTACTTCAGCAGTTGTTGCTGCAAAATACATGAAAGATATCTCTCATAATATTCTCGTTTTTGAAGAGCAATCTACTGGTTGGTTGGCTAGACAATATCATATTTTTAGGTCTATGCTTGTTGATTTATATGTTGTTATCTCTGAAGTTATTGATGGTAAAGAATCTGATGAAATGCTGTCAAAAATGTTAACTTTAGTGAAAAATATTAAATCGGTAGATCAAGAATTTTTGATTTCTTTGACTAAAGAATTTCATAAGGATAAGGTGAAGAAATTTGATTTATCTGATATTCTCCATGTTAATCGTTATGTCTATTTGTCATCGTTATCTTTTGTAGATGCAATTAAATTTCTTTTTCTCCAAACTGTAGAAAAAAAAGTGTTTGATGAATTGAAGTAAAAATTTAATCATTATTGAATGATGTATCTTGCAAGCAAGGACAAACAAAGTCAATACTGCATCAAAGCAATGTTATTGTTTGGATTTACTTCTCGTTTGGATTGTATTCTTGGCTTTGACTACAGATACCATTGGTTTGTTGATTTAGGATTTCTTTTTGTTTGTCCTTTTATTGCTCGATTTGTTCTTTTTATTGTTTGTGTTTTTTGCCGTTAAGAAATATAAACTGCGAACGATGATATAATTAATTGTTTTTCTCATATATAATAATAAAAAATGTTTGGATTGATATCTGATAGATTAATTATAATAATTGTTATGTTTTGTTAGATTGTTGATATTTTAAAGGTTTACATAATAATGCTAGAAGAACTTATTAATCGTTATTCGTTTGAAGAAATTATTGCTATCGAAGAATCTGATAGACAATTTTTGGCGTTAAAAGCTGCTTGGGAACAAATAAAAAATTATGAACTTTGTCGTGAACACTTTGCTGAAGCACAAGAAGTGTTTTTGAAAGCAGTGATTTATAATTCGTTGATAAGTTATCAGATAGCATGAACTGGAGAATTGCGATGGGAAGAATTTTCAGATAAACTGAAGTCTGATTTTGATATATTGTTAAATGATTTTTTACAATGAAAAGATAGTTTTGATCGATGGTATAATTTGATGATTATGTCTAAATATAATAAAAGATTGTATAATATTAAATTGGCAAGATTAAAAAAATTATCTCAATTTTCTTTGAAATCTATGCTGTGGTATTATGATAATATGGTTGATCTTTGGCAAGATTTATCTACGGCAATGTCAGTTGATATTTATGCTAAAACGCTTTCATTTGCTGTCAAGATGTTTGGGTACGCAGCTAGAGTTGTTTTTGAAAAATTTATTCCTTATCCTTTGGAAATCAGTATTCCTGTAGATTCTAGAATTAGAAGATTATTTTTAATTAGTTATGGAGCTATTTCTGATAAAGAAATTATACAAAAAGTATATACATTTTCAAAAATATCTAAAATTTCTTCTTTGCATTTAGATAGTCTTTTTTGGGTTAAAAACTAAAAACATCTTGTAAAGGTAGTAGGAAAAGTTATACAAATCATACTTTATATTTTTTTGTGTTGATATGACTATTGATGAAAAATCTCAAATTTGTTCAGATGTTCAGATTTTTGGTAATGTTGTTGTTGGAGCAAAAGGGCAGATAGTTATTCCTAATGAAGTTAGAAAAATGTTAGATTTGAATCCGGGAGATAGTATGATAGTTACTGTCAAACATGGTAAAGCAATTTGACTTATTAAGTCTACCGATCTTGAATCATTTGTAGAAATGATGCAGGTAGAAATTGATAAAATTAAGAAAAAATAATTTTTAGTTTTTTTGTATGTATGATGAAGAAAATACTTTCTTTGTTGATTGTGTCCGTTGGAGTTGTAATATTGTCGTGATGTTGAAATACTATCGATGGTAACAAACAGCCTTTTTTTGTTGATATTTTGTCGTATACAAATCCTCAATCTCAGATTGTTTATATTACCAAACCTTGAAAGATTTCTGGTAAACAAGACATTGTTGTTTCGTCTCAGGTAATGTGAAGAATAAAATCTATTGAAAAAAAAGAAGGAGCTGTGGTTTCTTGAGATCAACTAATTATTTCTGTAGCTGATACGATTGCAAATTATTGAATTCAAGTAGAAAGAGCAAAAAGCGCTATGAGTAGAGCTTCTTTACAAAAACAACAAACACAAATTTCTTTGGATAAATCATTTACTGATACATCTACCGCTTTGGATGTTGCAAAAAATAATTATGCTGTTAGCCAATTAACTACACAAGAAACATTAAAAAAAGCGCAATTAGATCTTTCCAGTGCACTTAGTCAATCTCAAAATTTGTTTTTACAATTTGATTTGGAAAAAAATTGATCCTTGAATATTCTTGATCTTATTTTAAATCAAATGGATACCTATCTTGGTGTTTCTGATAAATATAAAAATATTAATTGGCTCTACGAACCTTATCTTTGAGCAAAAGATTTGGATAGTAAAGCTGATGCAAAAGCATATGTTTTGGAACTGTATGATTTTAGAGAAGATATTTCTAATTTACCTTCTAGTACAAAAGATCCCAAAGTTGTACTTAGTGGACTTGTCCTCATAGAAAAATCTTATGATAAAGCGTATCAATTACTTGATAAAATGAAAACAGTTTTGGTAAATTCTTTGTTGTCTGCAGAACTTTCTCAACAACAAATTGATGGATATAGGGCAAAGGTTGATTGATTATTATCTTCTTTGCAGGGATCAAAATCGAGTTTATTGGCATATCGTAGACAAGTTACTTCTTTGTTATCTGAAGATTCTTCAGGAAGTTTTGTAGAAATGACAAAAGCTCAAGCTCAAATAGGATATGATATTACTCGTATTAATTCTCATAATGCTGTATTTTCTACAGAGGTTGCTGTTAAAAGTGCGGAAAATAATTATGAAACATTAGAGAAAAATAAAAATATTCAAATAGGTATGGCTAATAATGCTGTTCATGAAGCTAATCTTTCTTATCAAGATGCTTTGAGTAGATTTAATAATCTTTCTGTAAAAGCTCCAATACCTTGAATTATTTGAAGTATTTTGGTAGATGTTTGACAGGAAATTACTCAAGGTACACCCTTGTTTACTATTTCTAATAATGATCAACAGACTATTGAATTATATATTACCAGTGAAGAACGTTCGTATTTGGCCAAAAATTCTTCTGTAAAGATTATCTACAATGACAAACAATTTACCTGATCTATTTTGTCTGTAGCATCTATAGCAGATAGAAATACCTTATATAAAATTGTAATTGGTTTTGAAAATGCCGAGTCTCTTTTGGGGGATATCGCTTCGGTATTACTTCCTATTTCTTTACCTTATCCAGTTCTTCCTTTGAATAGTGTAACTCCTATAGGTCCAGATAAATGATTCGTTTGGTTGTATTCTTGATCAGATTTACAGAGACAAAATGTTATTCTTGGACGTGTTTGGGAATCTTATGTAGAAATTTTATCTGGTTTGTCATTGTGAAATAAAATTGTTTCTAATGATGTTTCTTATTTTGATCCAGAAAAATTTATTATAACTGTTAAAAAATAAATGTTTAGTTTTATCAAAAAATTGTGATATGAAAAAGATAGATATACTATCATTTAAAAAAAAATTAGAATCTGGCTTTTTTGGCTTTTGGGTTAAACAACGAAGGACAACATTTCTTTTGATGGTTCTTATTATTCTTGGTTGAATTTTTTCTTTGATTCAAATTCCAAAAGAATCTAGTCCAGATATAAAATTTTGAATTATTTCTATTACGACAATATATCAATGAGTAAATCCAACTGATATAGACACTCTCGTCACTGATAAGATTGAGCAAAAGATAAAAGATATTCAATGATTAAAAAAAATGTCTTCAACTAGTCGTATAGGTGTTTCTTCGGTTGTCTTAGAATTTGATAATGGTGTAGATATGTCAAAAGCTTTGGTAGATGTTAAAGATGTGGTAGATAAAGTTTCTTTGCCATCAGAAGCTCAAGATCCTTTTGTGACAGAAATTTCTACTGATAATCAAAAAATGTTTGATATTGTTCTGTATTGAAATGTTAGTGATTTTTCTCAGCAATATCTCCAAGAAAAAGCTAGAAAACTTAAATATACTTTGGATGGTAAATGAAGTATTAATACTATAGATTTGGCTGGATCAGAGGATTCTATTTATGATATTGATATTCTTTTGGATAGAGCAAAAATTGAACAACTATGACTTTCTCTTGCTCAAATAGCTTGAACCATACGTTCTTTTAATAAAAACCAACCTTTGGGAAATCATACTATAGACAATTTATCGTATGATTTTAGAATTCAGTGAGAAATCAAAACACTACAAGATCTCAAAAAAATTCCTTTGTCTTTGGCTTGAGGTAGTTTTGTTTTTTTACAAGATATAGCTGATATCAAACAAACATTGAAAGATGAAACTATTCGTAGAATGTGAGCCTATAATAATTCTTGAAATTACTATGTTTCTATGACTATTAATAAAAGATCAGGAGCAAATATATTTTCTTCTGCAAAAGATGCTAAACAACGTATAGAGCAAGAATTACGTAAACAAGAATACAATGGTATTCAGTTTGTTTATACTCAAGATCTAGCAGAACTTATTCAACAGGATTATGATGATTTGGCAAATAATGGTTTACAAACAATTCTATTAGTATTTTTGATTTTGTTGTTTTTTGTAGGATTTAAGGAAGCAATTATTGCTACGGTATCTGTACCTATGGCTTTTATGATAACTTTTTTTGTGCTCAAACAAATGGGTCTTTCTTTGAATTTTTTGACTAATTTTAGTCTGATTGTTTGTTTTGGTATTGCTATTGATGCTACCATAGTTATTGTCCAAGAATCGCATCAAAAAATTAGACAATGATATAATCCAAGATCAGCAGTTCTTCTTTCTGTAAAAGAATTTGCTATTCCTTTGATATCTGGTACTGCTACAACATTAGTAGTTTTTTTGCCACTTTTGACTTTGCCAGGAATTATGGGTAAATTTTTGGCATATATTCCTATAACTATTTTTGTTACTTTATTGTGATCTCTTTTTATAGCGCTTACTATTAACTCAGCTCTGTTTTTCAAAATCAGTAAGCCA
This sequence comes from uncultured Candidatus Peribacteria bacterium, assembly GCA_964586005.1. Taxonomy (GTDB): domain Bacteria; phylum Patescibacteriota; class Gracilibacteria; order Absconditabacterales; family Absconditicoccaceae; genus UBA5124. Next base: position 8,143 of record CAZPFR010000008.1, read on the forward strand.
AAAGCTTTTTATGAAGATATTTGAGATATAGAATATCTTCCAGAAGATGAATTAGCTTTATTACATGAGGAAAGAACATGAAAAAAACATAGTAAAGAACAAAAACTTTCTTGGAAAGAAAATACGTTTGCTTTAATGACTAATTGGTATGAAGATAAATTATCTTGGGTTATGAAAAATCCTCGTAATAGAATATTATCTTTTTTGATTCCTTTGATTTTGTTGGTATTAAGCTTTGTCTTTATCAGCCCAAAACTTGGTTTTAATCTTTTTCCTTCATCTGATAGTTCTTGGCTATATGCTACAATAACAGCAAAAAAATGAATTACTAAAGAATATATTGCTGAAAATACCAAGCAAATAGATCAGATTCTTTCTGTTTTTCCAGAGATAAAACTTTATTATTATACTATTTCTGATAATTCGGTTGATGTTACCATAGAATTGGTTGATAAATCAGAGAGGTCAAATGATAGTTTTACTATTGAAAAAGAAATTCTTAGGAGACTTCTTTTTTTGCAATCTTATGGATTTCAAGTTGAAACCAAAGTTGAAGCATGATGACCTCCTACAGGTAAAGCAGTTGGAGTTAAATTGGTGGCGGATTCTAATGAAAAATTTAATCAGCTTTTGGATGTTGCAAAAGATTTTGAAGCTTATTTACGTACACTTCAATGAACGAAAAATATTACTGTCTCAAGTTCTCCTAGTCCTGGGCAATTTGTATTTACCTATTATATGGATAAATTATCTTATCTAGGGATACAGCCATCTGATGTCGATTTTCAATTATATTCTGTTATCAATGGAATTACTGCATGATCCCTAAAAGGTAAATATGAAAATAGTGATATAAAACTTAAATATGCTGATTTTGATAAACGTTTGACCCCAAATACTGTAACTGATATTTCTTTACCAACAACGAAATGATTAGTAAAAATATGAGCAATTACTGATTATTCATTTGATCAAGCTATTACCGAGATTAGTAGAGAAAATGGAAAAATTGTTGTTAAAGTTGATTCTGATTTGGAACAATGAGAATCTTCTGCTTCAATACAGTCTCAATTTACTTTATTTGCACAAAACTATTCCTATCCTGATGGAATTTCTTTTGAGACATGATGAGAAAATTCAGAAAATTCAGACTTAATTACTGCTATGATGGTATCTTTTGTTATAGCTGTTTTCTTAATACTTACTATTTTGATTTTACAATTTAATAGTTATTTACAACCAGCTATTATAACCTATAGTATTGTATTAGGGTTGTTGTGAGCTAATATTGGTCTTTGGATGACTGGAAATTCTTACAGTTTAGCATTTATGATTTGATTTATAGCACTTACGTGAATTGTTGTTAATAATGCTATTGTATTGATTGATAGAATCAATGTAGATCTTTCTAGAGGTAAAGATATGTTGGATGCTATTATTGAAACTTGAAAATCAAGACTTGGACCTATTTTATCTACAACATTAACAACTGTTTTGTGATTGGTTTCTGTTGCAAGACAAGATAAATTTTTTGCTGGATTAGCTTATACTATAATGTTTTGATTAGCTGTTTCTTCTCTTATGACTTTATTTGTTATTCCAGCTCTTTATCATGATAAAGATAAATTAATCCAATTTTTGAAAAGAACTATTCTTCCGTTTATTTTGTGGATTAGTATGCCTTTTGTTGCTCTCCTTTGATTAAATCTGATTTGATTATTAATTTGATTAAAATTCTGGTCGTATTCGTGGTTTGGTTGATTATTTTCAATAGGACTTTTGTGATATTTTGTTTGGTATGGAAAACTTATTATTACTTCTACACAGATTACAGGACAAACTCTCTTACAAAAATATTTTGGCATAACCGTTGTTAATTTTGATGGATCTTTTTTGACAGCAAAACAATCTCTTAGAAGATTTTTGATTCAATTTGGATTATTGCTTGGTCCTTTTGTTTTATGATGAGTATTGTCATTGGTAATTTGATGAGCTGCTTGGTGATTAGCAATGATCTTGTTTATAGCATATGTATTTTGGAATATGTACATTTTTTGGACAAATGATGATAATCAGTTGCGACATGACAAAATTTGTGGTACAAAGATTATTTATACAAAAAAAGAAGATGAAAAATATTATTAAGCTGCTATTTTTTCATTAAATTGATTGTCATTTATAATAGAATGAGCATACTGATCTTTTTCTCTTTTCTTGAAATTTCAAGCTCAATTATACAGATTAAATCATTTTCTTATATTTCAATCTGATTTTCTTATACATTGTGCTAAATAAGCTATTCAATATGCAATATTTCATTCAGGATTGTCTATATCGTAATATTTTCCATCTATATTTCCTGTATGTCCTGCATTTTTATTGATTTGCATTAATCCTACACTATATTCTCAATCATCATTTAGTGCGTTTGGATTCCGTCATGATTCTTTCTCTATTTGAGCAAATATTTTTGGAACAATATTTTTGGTTTCTTTGTATTTTCATGCTTCTTGCATCACTATAGGTCAATATTTTTTGATTATTCATTTTTTTGGTTCTGAAAATTTTCAAGCAATTTTCTCTATATATTTTTTTTGCTCTTCAGTTGTTTCCATAGGATATTCAGTATTTTCTTCTGTTGTTGTAGGTTCTGATATATTATTTATTTCTCTTTCTTCTATCTTTGATAGTTCTTCTTCATTATTTACTTCTTTTAATTCATCTTTAAGTTTTTTAATTTTATTCTTGGTTTCTTCTTCTAAGTTACTTTTTTCCAAAAGTTTTTCGTAAATTAATTCATTCTTAATTTTTCCAATAATTCCTTTTTCTAACATATAGCTTTGTACAATTCCTGTTACTTTCAATAGAGGATCGTCAATATATTTTTTAACGTATTTTTCTGCAAAAGAAGCCTTTAACTCGGCTAGTTTTTTTTTTGTCTTTCAGGTTATTAGTTCTTTTAAATCTTCTAATTTTTCTGAAAAAAAGTTTATGATATTTTCTCCTAATTTTTCCATGATGATGGTGTATGTAAAAGGTATATCTAATTATATAGTATTTTTGTCAAAAATGCAAATAATACATCTGTTTGTTTGTAAGTGGAGTTGAAATTTTTAGATGAAAATTTATATATAGAGTCAGATTTTTTATTTATTTTGGATATTGTGTATGAATATTATTTTATATTCTAAGTTTCGTTTGTTTTTTTGAATATTGTTTCTTTTTTGTTTTTTGAGTTGGGGTGGTTTTGTTTCTATGCAAAATCAACTTATTGCATTTTATGAAGAGCCTTTTGTATATGATACTTTGCAAGATTCTTCTTTTCAAAAATATCTTGGAAATTGATATACTTTGCAAGATACTTCTTATAAACCTACTGATTTGTTTTCTATTCCTTCTGATTTTTGTGCAAATAATTCCAAGAGATTTCTTCTTAGAAAAGATACTGCAGAAAAATTTGCTGACTTAGCTCGACATTTTCGAAATGATAATGATTGAGCAAAACTTTATATAACTAGTACGTATAGGTCTGCATCGTTTCAATCGACATTATTGAAAAATTGATGTAGTCGTTCAAGATGTGCAGAAGCTTGATCTAGTGAACATCAGCTTGGTCTTGCTATTGATTTGTGAGTACAAACTAAGTGATGAAAGTATATTCCTCTTAGCAAATCAAGTGAGTATTATCAACGACTTGTACAAAAATGAGCGGATTTTTGATTTCATAATACCTATCAAAAATGAATAGATATAGATGGACAAATGGATGAACCTTGGCATCGAAGATATCTTTGAGAAAATTTAGCTCAAACGCTTCGTGATAAAAATATGAGTTTTTCTCAGCGAGTATCCTCTCAACAAGAACCAGATTATCTCCGTTTTAATTAATAATATATCTCTCATGACAAAAAAAGATGAACATAAAATTGTATCTGATGAAACTTCTTTGGAAGATACTTTGGAAAAAATCCAACAAGAAAAACTTGATGAAGAAGTTGTTTCATGTGAACAAGAAAAAATGTCTTTTATAGAAAAAATTCAGCTCCTTGAAAAAGAAAAACAAGAAGCTTTGGATATTGCAAAAAAAGTTCAATATGATTATATTAATTTAAGAACAGATTTTGATAGACTTCAAAGAATTTCTCTTGAAAAAGAAAAAAATATGGAAACAGATGTTCTCATAAAATATATGAAAAAGTTATTTCCTATTGTAGATCAATTAATTTCTTCTCTCAATCATATTGATGAGACCAAAAAAGATGATCCATTTGTACAATGAATAAAAATGGTTTATGATAATATTATGAAAACATTGGCGTCGTTTAATATTTTCCCTATAGAATCTTTGTGACTTCCTCCAGATAGTTTATTGCACGAACCTTTATCTACATTGCCTGTAGAAGATGAATCTCAAAAATGAAAAATTGTTCAGGTTTTTCAACAAGGATATTATATAGAAAAAAATTGAGAAAAAACTGTTATTGTGCCTAGTAAAGTTGTTATTTGAGCGTAGTAAAAATAAAGAATAAGAAGAAATCTATAGAGAATCTCACAATAAAAAATAAACAAAACTCGTCAATCATCAAAGCAATATTAATTCAAAGATCAGTATTCACAAATTTATTATATTTTTGTCTTTGACTACGGATGATGGTAGGTTGTTGATGATTTCCTTCTTTTATTTATTCTTTTTATTGCTCGATAAAATAATTTGTTATAAATTTTTACTTCTTTGTTTTGTCATGAAACTATCTATTGATCAGAATAAGTTCTTGTGCATAGATCATTCAGAGATACCTCAAATAAAACAATATATATATCAGGTTTCTGGGTATCAATTTTCTGATTGAGATAAGGGTATGATAATTTTACACAAAAAAGATTTTAAGATTATTAATTTGAAACATTTGGGTGATGGGATGAATTTGATTTATATAAAAGATGATATATGTTGAAATTTGGATCTCAAAAAAGATATTGTAGGGCAGGCATATGGTTTGTTTTCGGCTTTTGACGAAGTCAGCGGGGATCAGAAGTATTTCTGGCCAGGGGCACACAAGAATGTAGATTTTACTTCTCCTGCCCAATGTACCTGGAATTTCTCTTCATTAGATAAACAGTTATCTTTTTTGTATTGACTAACATTGTTGTATGGTAAATTTGAATCGAAAAATGGTGAATTATTATCAATTAAAATTCAGATTCCATTGTTTTGACAATATTTAAAATATCAAGAAAATCTGGACACTATTATTGGACAGCTTCAGATTCATGGATTATTTTTGAAAAAGGATATATTGGAAACTAATAATGGTATTATTTATCAAATTTCTTCCAATGATTGGGAGGTGTTGGAAATATTTGCAAAGTGGCATGAAGCTATTGAAAAATTTGAGAAAATAAGTAAAAAAGTTTTCACTGAAGAGATGAAAGATTCGTTAATTGCATTTTTGTTGTCTGATCATAATATTCCAGAAGAGGGAAGACAAGAAATTCTGGATCAAATTCAGTCGGGAATTATAAAATTTTTGACTAAAAATTAAGAGGGATTGGCCTCGCAGTGTTGCGAGGTGACGGTCTTCGGAACTAAGTATTAAAACCAAGAGGGATTGGTGTAGTGGTAACATGACGGTCTTCGGAACCGCAGTCGGGGGTTCAATCCCCTCATCCCTCGAATTAGAAGTAGGCAGAGATGCTTATTTTTTATTAAAGAAAAAAAAATTTATATAAAAAAAGGAGCTTTGAAATACTTTAGCTCCTTTGTGTCGTTTACAATGGTTAATTAAAAACCAACATTGATACGCTTGCAGATTACATTGATAATTTCCTTTGTGAGAAATGGATTTTCATGTTTTATGTCGCTTAATTCTACTAATTTTCCATTTCCTCCAAATACATTATTTTCATCGAGAAGGTTTTTACATCTTCTGATTGTTGCTACAACGATCAATTCATCTTCCAGTTCTAAACGTCCAGAAAATCCGATCGTAAGAATATTATTGGCTTTTAAGCCGCCTTTAATTTTAAATGCCGTTTCATCGCTTGTTATTGAACCGGGTGTTTCGATCAGTGATTGGCATTTCATTTCTGCGAAGGTTTTATACTTCTCGTTTTTGTTTCCATAAATTTTATCTTCTTGAATAGGTATTATACCTATTTTACCCAATAAAAGAAGCTCGTTTCCTCCGTATAAGGCTAAGTATCCGCCTTTTCTGGTTCCATCGTATTCAGATGGAAGTGGAATATTTTCCTCTTTTAGTATTTCTGGTAATCGTTCGACGCAAGACAAAACCCGTTCTGCTACGTCAAAAATTGATAAAGTGTAGTTCGTCATATTTTTTGTTGTTTTATATTTTTCTTATTATACATAATTTATATATAAAGTCAATGTTTTATTTTTTTTGACTAATTTACTATTAATCTTCATCTAATAATTCTTGTTGAAGTATTTCATTTTCATTTA
>CAZPFR010000008.1:14705-41834 GCA_964586005.1 uncultured Candidatus Peribacteria bacterium
TGTTTGTCTTCTTTTTTGTTCTTCTTTTGATAATCCTATCATATATTGTCTATTTGTTTTGATGTCTACATATTCTCATCGATCTCAGACTTTATATGGTCATTTTGCAAGTTCATCGACAAAAATATTACTTCAAAATCATTTTTCTACAACATCTTCTTGTATAATTGTGTCCAAATTGTTTTTGAAAAAATCTTTAACTACTTCTAGTCATTCTATTAATTTATCAGGTACTCATCCATGTCATGAATTTCTTACAATATTTCCTATAATAACATATCGCAACATTTCATCTGAACTAGTATCATTCTTTTTATCTTTTATTGTTAGAAGCGTTCTTATTAATAATTTTTTTTCTTCGGTATTTAATCATCTATCTTCAAATCGATTCATAAACATTTGAACATAACTTATGACTTCATTTTTGTCTTCTATTTTACCTTTTGGTAATGCTATTCTTATAGCTTCTCGTGCATCTATTTTGTTTTGTCTATCGTCTTCGTCTTTTCCTTTGAAATCTCAGCTTTCAAAACCAATTATTTCGTTTATATGACTTTGATTTTTACTGAGAATATTTTGTTCTAATAATTTTCCATTGTTGTTTACATCTTTATCTAAGTTTTCGTTTTTCTCCAAAGATCTTCAATAAATTTCATTGAGAAGTGTTTTGTCTGTATTAGACACTGAGTCATCGTTGAGTAATTTTATAAGTGTTTTATCTTCAGTATTTTTTTTTCTTCCTACAAAATCAGATATTCGATCTATATTTTTTTGGGTTACTTGTTTTCCTCAAACTATTCCTGTTTTATTTGAAAATAATCGATTTGGTATTCACGTATTATAATTTACAAAATTTTTAATCTGATTTGTACTTGCCATTTTTCCAAATCAAAAATTGTTTGGATCGTAGTTTGGAATATTGTCTCCTGTAGCTATTTTGATGAGTTGTGCTATTTTTTGGTGATGATTTGGATCTCTGATCAAAATTCCTGGTAAAAATCACAAACTTCTTGATATTTGTTGGATGAATTTTTTGTCTTCTGTAGTAATACTATAAAATATTCCTGAAAGCATACCTGTAAGTATTGCTGTTTTTATCACATCTCGTTGAGATTTTGTTACCGCTTTTATTGCCATTTGTTTTAGATTTGGAAGTGCTTGTTGTGGTCTGTCTCCTAATAATCTAAAATATTCAAATCTTGCTAATTCAAAACTATATCATTTTTCTTTGGTACTACTACTTACTGTTTCTGAAAAAAATTTGTTAGATTCTGTTTCCAAATCTCCTGCATATTTTTTGGAATACATTGCTTCCAATATTGGTGTATCATTTCCTTGTAATTGTCTTCCATCAATACAATGTACCATATATTTCATCTCAAGTTTGAGGATTTCATTTTGTTTTTCGTCGGCTCGAGTTTGCCCATTTTCTTTTATTCATTCTCTTACTTCTCTTTCGAGTTTTTCTTTCATTATCAAATATCTTTTTTGGTGATCATCTCAAAAAAGTAACTTTATTCGTCTTCCTTTTCCTGCTCGATCGGTGTTTCTACTGTAAGGTCATTTACCTTTTTTGATTGTGGCAAGTAGCATGGCAGCACCTTGATGATGATCTTTTAATTTTTTTTCTCAATTAAGATATGGAGCTATTTGTTTTCATCGCAAAAGTGGTCATCAAAAATCTGGATCAGCTTCATATATTTTGAGATATTTTTCGATTTTTTTATATGTTTTATTATCTCTTTCGTTGCGATATTCATGTCCTGCATTTTCAAAAGCTTCTTTTAATTTTGCCGTTGGCATAATTGATCATAATGATTCAAAAAATTTTCATTTATAGAAAATAGTATCTGTTAGGTCATCAACTTGTTCTTCTTCATATTTTTTGAGACCTTCACCTATTTTTTTACCAAAATTTTTGAATAATCATATTATACTTGCTATACTATATCCTTTTCGTTTTTTTGGTGGTTTCAATGTTGTTCCTTTTTTTTCGGCTTCTGTATTTATTTTTTTTGCTGTTTTGTTGCTTTGGGGCTGTAATTTTTTTTCTGCAACAAAAAGAATAAAATTTGGATAATCCAAAAAGAAGCTTGTTTTTTCTTCATCGTTGGCTGTTATCTTAAATCATTTTTTGTTTGCATCATGTTTTATTTCGTACATATATCCTATTTGACTTTCTTTATCTGCATCTTCTCAAGGGATATTTTCTATTATTCCAAAATGAGTTGCTATTTCACCTTGTTCTGTTCAATTTTTTAGTATAAAATTATTTCCATCTCGATCTGTTCATCAAAAACTCTTGTTTATGTCAGCACTGTTTATTGTACCTTCTAATCTTTGAAGAAGTTTGTTTATATCTCAGGTGGTTGTACTGTCTGGTAGTTTGAAAATTTTATTTTCTTCAAATGTTTCCTTGAATTTTTGTAATCATTTTTTTGTCAAAGGAACTGTAATTTCTGTTCATTCGTATTTTCCAAGAGGCTTTCCATTTCCTGTAAATTTTATAATACATTTTCATTTATCTTTGTCTATTTTTTTGATTTGTCCTGTAAAATATTCAAATCATCATTCTGGCATAAATCAACTTTCAGTTGATTGTATCAATAATTTTGCTCATTCTTGGAATCAATATTTTTTATTTCATTGATTTTCTGTATTTTCTTCTTCTTGGTATCATTTCAAAGTTTTTCGTTCGTCTAAAAATTCTTCATAATTATCTTTTTCACTATTTTCTGTTTGATTATTTGCTGTGTTGTTTGGTATATTAGTTTGTCATTCTTCTTTATTTTCTCAATAATTATCAGTTGTATCGCGGTAAATATTTTTGATATTTCCAAATTTTCTTGCTATATCTTGTTCTTCTTTTTGTGATAGATTATTTTTGATATTATATTGTCATAAAGGATATGAAAATAGTAATCATGAAATAGCTTCACCATTCAGATTTAATTGTTTTGATAGAATGTCTACATCATAATTTTTTTCTTCATCTTTGAGAATTACAGCAGGCGATCAATTGTTTCGTTTTACTATTTCTCTAGCATCTTCAGGTCTAGTTATTGGATGAGAATAAAGAAATCGTCATTCTTTTAGTGTTTTTTCTTCGTTTATAGCTTTTCTTATATCTTCTGTAGGTGGGTATTCTGAAAGATATCATTCAATAGTTTCTCATTTTTGGTTTGTTACACGAACACGGTAACTATCATTCAATCTTACTTTTTTGTTTTTACCTTGAAAGTCACTAAATAAATCATTGAAAATAATGTTTTCTTCAAAGAAATTTTTATTCTGTTCTGTTACTTTTGCTGTCAAATTTAATGGGAGATTTTTTGCGTTACTTATTAGTTCACCATTGTTTCAAAATTCCATCATATTTTCCAATGGTCATCAAAAAAAACTTTTTTCTGTAAATGTGATTGGTATTTTTTCGTATTGTGTTGGTATTATAATCTCTTTTTTGTCTAAATCAAAAATATCTTTTATGAAATTTTCATATTCAGTTTTATCTATTCATATTATATCTGGAATCTGATTTTTTACACTATCTTTTAATTTTGATGAAACAAGAGCATTTGTTATTTCTTGTTGTTCATTCTTTTCTAATTTGGATATATCAAATTTATTGTCTACTAATTTGTCTAAAATACTTCCTATTTTTGGATCTTGTTTTTTGATATACTCTGCATATGCTTTTCGTTTTCTGTTTTCTATTTGTTTTTTGATACTTAAAATTTCTTTTTTTATATTTTCTTTTTGATCATCAGAAAGTCATTCTTTTTCAAATTCTTTTTCTTTTTCTCAAAGTTCATTCAAAAGTTTATCATGAATTATCTTATGAGTTGGTTGTTTTTCTATAACATTTTGGTGATTGTAGTGATATGTACGTAATAGTTCATTAAAGTAAGGCGGAAAAGATTTGAATTCTTTGCTAACTTCTTCTAGGTTATGTTGGATATATGTTCATTTTTCGTTTGCTTCATCAAAAAATTGACGAGTTGCTAATTTATTAAATATTCTTCTAAAATTTTTTGTTTGTTGTGAAAATCATTTTGTTCGTTTAATAGATTCTCATTCATGTCTTAGTTCTTCATAAATATCACTGTTGCTTATAAAAATTTTATCTAAGTTTTTTGCTAAATCTTCATTTATATCATTTTTGTGTGTATCCAAAAAAAGAATCCATTTTTGTTTTAGATCATTTAAATTTTCAAATGGAGAATGAATATCTATTGGTAATTTAAAGTCTGTTTCAAAATCTGCAATTAATTTATTTGGTAAATTTTTCTTAATTTTTTTGATAGTTGCGCTTATTAACAATCTTTCTGTTGGTAAATAAGATGGACAGAGTATTTTCTCTATATCAGATTTTTGGTATTCTTTTAGTATAATTCAATTATCTTCTATATATTTTTTCCATACTTCAAAAAGATTTCCAATTTTTGTTATTTTACTTGTTTTTTTTATGAAAATAACTGGTGATATATTAATATCTGTGTTGTTTGCAAAATCTTTGAAAATATTTGCAGGCATTTTATTTTCTGTTTTGTCACAATAATTTTGGATTTCTTTGAGACTTTTTATTATTGTTGCTTTTTCATTATTTGTTTCTTTAAATTCTTCGTGAAGTTCATTACTTTTATTCATAATTTTATCCAATAAAAATCACTTTTTTCCTATATTTTGAACATATATATTTAATTGTTCTTGCGAATGTATTTCATCAAGAAGATTTGGGTGTTCCTCTTTGAAAAAAGCCCAAAATTGTTCTAAAAAATCTTTATTTCAAGAAAGTCCTTCTTTTTGTTTATTACTTAATTTAGAAAAATCCTTTAATGATTCTTCTATCTTTTTGTGTGCCATTTGTGATATGTTTTTTGATACAATTTCGTCTTCTTGTTTGTCTGGATTTTGAATTATAGTATTTCTTTTTTGCTGTGGTTTTTTTACCATATGTATTTGGACAAATACTAAATAATATGTTTGTATTATAACGATTTTTTTGTCAAATGCAAAAAGATAGGAAAGTAAAAATCTCTTGAAACTTTATTTCTAATAATGATAGTTATATCGTTTTATTTACGCATAAATTATGCATAAAAATATCATTAATCGTAGTATTGAAGATATGTCTTCAGATGTAAATATTATAAGATTGACTTTTATAACTTCTTTTTTTCATTCACTTATTGTTGTTTTATTGTTGATACTTAATACTAATAAATTTTTTGTAAATCACTATGAAAATGGTTTGTATATAGGAAAAATAGCAGAATTTCTTATACAAGAAATAAATAAAAATCATATTGTAAGTATTTTTATTGTTATCACGATTGTCCTTTTCCTCTTATATTCTTTTGTTTATCCTGTTTGACAAGCTGCAGTTATTCATTATCTCAATTGGAAAAAAAGTATTAGTCACTCTTTAAAATTTGCTCTTAATTATTTTTTTCCAATGTTTGAATATTGATTTATTTGTCTTATTTTTTCTCCAATAAGTTTTTTTCTTTTGGCGTATAAAGTTTTTTTATTGGATAATGTGAGATCTGTTTTTATGATTTCATTGTTTGCTTTTTGGTTTCTTTGTATGATATCAATTAATTTGTTTAAAATTTATACGAGATATTTTATTGTTTTACAAAAAATGAATCTTTATGATGCTATAAAAGCAAGTTTTAAAAAAGTATTTTTGAGTTTTTCCCAAACAAACAAATATATGAAATTACAAACTTTATTATTAGTAAACTTTTCTTTGAATGTTGTTTTTATTATATGAATACCTTTGTTACTTATTTATTTTGCAATATCTTGGGGTGTTATAAATTATTGGCGAGTAAAGAGTATTGTCTTTGTAGTTTTTTTCTTGCTTGTTATATTGGGAGCTTATATGAGCAGCTTTATTAGAGCATTTTTTGTGTATTATCGAAATTATGCTTTTTTACAAACTGAGAAGTGATAATTTTTTTTCAACAAATTCTATTTCTTTTTTGTCTTGAGATATTGATATTGTTTTTGCATATAATTCTTTTGCTTTTTCAATGTTGTTCTTTTTTTGATTAAAATCTCATAAGATATGGTATAAATAACTTTGATTATATGTTTCTGCTAAAATTTCTAATTTTTTTTCGTTTTCTTCCGATAATTCTTGTTCAACGATAGATAATCCAATATTTCAAAAAGAACAAATGTCTTGGTTTTCACCTAATTTTTTTATACATTCTTCTCCAAATAAGGTAGCTAATTGTTTATTATTTTCGTAAAGAGTTCTGTTTTGTGAAAAGTATGATTTATACAGTGTTTCATAAAAATAGAGATAAAAATCAGATTTTTTAATATCATTTTGTCATAGTAATCTTTGTCGTTTTTCTATAACTTTGTTCTGTTCGTTTATTTCTAAGTAATTTATTATTAAATATCTTAATTTATCTGTTTCAAATTTAGCTTCTTTTACCTGAGATAAGTAGAGTATTGATGAACTAAAATCTCATTTTCGATAATATGATACTCCTACCAAAAATGTATATATTTCTTTATTCTTTTTATCAAAATTAGATAATTTCAAAAAATATTCTATTGCGGTATCCCAATTATTGGTCAAAAAATGAGAATATGAGAGAATTTGATAAGGTAATATATAATTTTCATCTTGTAATAGTGTTTCTAATGCGATTTTTCTTGCTATGGTAAAATAACCATTTTTGAGTGCTGCAAGTCCTACTAATCAATCTTGATAATATTGGGGAATTGCTTTTGATCAATTATAACTTCTGATAGCTGTTTTAAAACTTTCTATTATAGGTTGGTATTGAGGTATTTTTACTTGTTTTCGCTGTTCTAATGCCTTTGAATAATTTTTGTTTCGAATTTCGATGATTCCTATGTAAAAAGCATAATCTTGTGTTCCTATTTGATTATTTTCTGCAGCTCTATCTAGTAAAGGGATAATTTTTTTAATACTTTCTTTATCAAGAATTGATACATTATTGCTGTTTAGATATACATAAAAAATTAAATTTATATCTATAGTTTCATTTTCATCTACAAGTTTTTTTATATTGTTTCGAGCTTCATTAAAATTATAATTCTGAGCTTGTTTTATGATTATTTCTTTTAGAATTTCAACTTTTGGTTCTTTTTCGTAAATTTCTAGTAATGTATTAAGATTTTTATTTATATCTCAATTTGTTTGAAATTTTTTTTCTATTTGTTTCTCTATGTTTTCTTTTTCAAAGATTTGTTTACTTATTTCTATTTCTTGGTTTGTTTTTTGTTTTTGTATATCATTGGTATTTATTCCTATATTTTTCATGTATATAATGTTTTCTGCTTCCTTATTTTTATTGATATATCAATCAAAAAAAATAAATCATAACCAAGCCAAGAACATAATTAATAGTAAAAATTTTTTTTTGTTCATTATTTTTTTTATTTAATCTTCATAAAAAAAGGTATTTTAATTATAATTATAATAAAAAACTGGTCAAATTGAAACCAGTTTTTTGCTTGTTTTTGATTGACAATTATTATTTTGCTTTTCTGTATAGTTTCTTATAAAAAATATATCAAAGAAATCCCATAATAACAATTATTATTGCATTTTCTTTTGGTCATGTTTTTGGTACTACGGTAATATTTTGTGCTGTAGGAGGAGTAGTTCAAGGTGTTGTAGGTGGTTGAGGATTACTAATACTATTCATTTGAACTGTGTAATTAACCTGTCTTCCATTGTTATTTGGTGTAAATTGGAAGATATATTCACCATTTCTATTTGCTACAAAAGAATATCTTTCATCGCCCATATTTATTGTTGCAACTCTATTAAATGATGTAGAACCAGGTGTCATAACAGAAAGATCTATACTTGTACTTCAAGCTATAGTTATCCATTTTAGTGTGATAGTATTTCCATTGATTGTATGTGTTATATTTGCTAATGACATATCGGCTCCTGCTGCATTATGAGTTTGATTTAATGATTGATTAGATCAAGCATTTCCATATGTTTTATCAGATAGACGAAATCGTATCTCGTTGGAAACTTCTCATAAGTTATTATTTTGATCTTTTGGTACTATAAATAAATAATATTTTTTTGTTGGATCTATATTATCTGATAGAGATAATTCCATAGTAAAAGGATTTTGTGTTCAACTTAATGTAAATGCTTTTTCTTTGATTTGATTTAATAAATCATTTTTTTCTAACATTTCTGCTAAAGAGTATTCACTGTACATTATTGTGTATTTTGTAATATTTTGTGTATTATTTATGATTATAGGAGATTCAATGACTATTTTTTGATCTGTTATTTCTTTTATAGAAATTGTTTGATTTGTTGTATATCAAAAAGTAATATTACTATCTAATGTATCAAATAATTCACTTAATCATTGTCAATGTACATTTATTCCAATCAAGGTAATTATTCCTATAAGAAGAGAAAATCACAATTTTTTCATAGAATTATGAAAAATAAATAAAAATATTTTGTTTGTTATACCTAGCTTCATCTATTTTTCAAGGGATTTTTTATTCTATTATTTCTGTTGTTTTTTGTTCACTACTTTTGGTATATATTTTACACCGTATATTTATTTTGAAAAAGATAAATCAGATGATGCTAATAATACTAATAATGACCCTTAAAAAAGGATATATTAAAAATATTATAAATAAAATAACGGGATATTGTATTTTGGGAGATTGTAATTTTTGGTTTACTACATTTAATGTATAATCACATATAGTATTGTTTAATAATCTATTTTCTTCAATAGTTTCTGTTACATTTTTTTGAAAAAATTTCAATTTTGATAGTAGAGTATTCTCTTTTCAATTTTTTATCTCAAAACTTTTTCAAAAATCTGATATATCTTTGAAAGTAGAACTAAAAAAATTTAATTTTTTTGTTATTTCTTTGGTTGTTTCCAAACTTTTATTGAATGGAGTAGTAAATACTTCAATAGTTTTATTGTATTTTTCGTTTAATTCTTCGCAATTCATGGGAAATTTTTTGAATCATGTTATTATGATAGAACTATAGGTTAGGCTTATAATCATTGTAAATATATAGCCATTTGTTAGAAAATAATTTAAACTATTAAATTTAATTGTTCCTGTTATTTGGTGATGTAAACTTTTTCATAGTATAAAAATACCTATATGAAATAATATATTTGCTACAACAGTTACTATATCTAATGAGAAGTTCAAACATGCGGTAAAAATTATTCATAGTATACAAGCTATAATAAAATATTTTTTGGGAAATTTATAGAGTTCTAAATAAAGGAAATGAAAAGATATAAAAAAAATAAATAAACTTACTAATGATCAAATTAATTCGTGATTTTTAAACAAAAATAGTATAGTCAAAATATAACTTCAAAGAGTTATTATTCATCGAATTATCGATCTGATTTTTTGTTTTATAGTCATTTTTTATAGAAAAAGATAAGATATTATTTGTTTACCATACAATAATATAATCCAGAAACTTATAATAAGACAAGGAAAAAAAGGAATAATCAATTTTTGTTTTTCTCCTATAGATATTTTAAGTTCTTTTTTGCTTATTTTGTATCCTCCAACATAAAATAATCATATAATTGCTGCGATAAAAATCAAACTGATAGTTATTTCTATGCTTGTTTGCCAATTATTATCTAATATATTGAATTGTTGTATCAATGGGATCATTGCTCAAAGAGTAAATCAAAGAAAAATATCTCATTGTCAAAATCATTCTTCATTGCTTTTGTATTTTATCTTGATATATCGTTTAGCTCAGAAATATATTATAGCACATATTCAAGCTACAAGTAGGGATCATATTACTGTTTGTTGGTAATTTCCTATTGCTCATATAAATTGTCGTATCAATATTCGTGCAGTTGTTCCTATTCGTATTGGCATATGGAGTTCTTGTTTTTTGATATCTTGAAAAAGTAATAAGAGGAGTCACCAGTTGGCTATTGTCAAAAAAATATAATGTATTCGATGGTATCAATAGAGAATTGTTTCAGCACTTTTGTCAAATATTATATAATAAGAAAACATAAAAATCAATCAGGAAGCTACTTCCAGCAAAGGATATTGCCATGAAATTTTCTTTTTACAGAAAGAGCATTTTCATTTTTGTACGAAAAAACTTATCAATGGAATCAAATTTTTTGCTTGTAATCTCTTGTTACAATGCGGACATTTTGAAAATCAAAAGAGAATTCATTTGATCGTTTTTCGATCTGTTTTATCTTCTAATCTTGTTAAGAGTACAGATCATAAAGATCAAAAAATTGTTCATAAAAAGAAAATAAGAAAGTACATTACTTATTATTATAATACAAAAAAATCTGAATTTATTATTATGGTTTGGTTTGCTTTTTTCAAATCTATTTTGTTTTCATAAATTTGCATTTTTTTAAATTTTAGTTTATACTTGTGTATACTTTTTATATTTTATTTTTTTTAATGGTTAATTCTGGTACAACAAAAATATCTCATGATGAAAAACCACAAATTTCTTATCAAAAGGCTGATATTTCTAGTGATGAATTTGCTATTCCTAGTGATAATTTTTCTCTATCTTTTGTGGAATATAATTCTCCTTCAAAAAAAGAATTGTGGAAATTATTTGATAAAGATTCAGAAAAAATGATTGAAGCTATGAGAACTATTAAACAAAAAAATAAGGATGAATTAAAAGAAGCTCTTCAAGAACTAGCATCCTCAGAAAATTTTGAAAGTGATTATACTCCTACGTATTCTCATAATATCAAGATTCGTCTTTCAAAAAAAATAGAAAAAGTTTTGGAGAAAAAACAAAATTTTCAAGAATTTCAATCTACTGTAGATCTTTCAAAAAATATTATGGAAGAAAAAATTTATAAATGAGTTATTTCTAATGTGCAAGAAGATTCTATAACTGTTTTGATAGGTAAAATGTTTTGAAATCCAATAGAATATACTATTCATTATTCTAAGTTAACTCCTTTGTTTCAAAAGAGAAAATATTTGGTAGGAGATGATGTCTTTGTAGATGTTAAAAAAAATACGAATGATATTACACTGGTTTCTCGTTTGGAATTTGAAAGACCTAGAAGAGAAGCATTATCCAAATTAGGAATAGAAATAAATTGAGTCAAACCAATTTTTTATCAAACAAAATCATGAAATATTATAAGAGGAAAGGTTATTTGAATAGGTCAAGATAGCTCTGGTGAACAAGTGATATTTGAAAATAAAGATACCAAGAAAAAATTTGCTTTATCTTTGGATAATTTGCAAAAGTGAATGAAATTAGCTAGAGATACCTATATAAAAACAAAAAAATAAACTTAATTTTCTATTTTTGGATCTTCAACACCTAGTCAACGCGCTACTCATTTTATTGTTTTTCGAGAAATTCATAAAATTAGGATATTTATAACAAATGCTCGTAAAAATCGAGTTCGGTTTTGATCGTTGATATATCTTTTAAATAAATATCATAGTATTCATCAAGCTAGAAGTATTCCTATAATTTTTCGTGTGTGAATTTTATTTTTGATGGGTGCTATTTTATTTTTATTTGCAATATATATTGCTCAAATCATAAATAAAAACTCTATTATTGTTTGTGTCAGAACTCCTCATGCTAATCATCGTTTAGGTATACTCATAATTCATATCGCTATACCTATAATCACTCCAAATCAATTTATTCCTAGTAAAACATTTTGTTTCTCCACAGTGACAAATAAATAGTTATATACTTGTTTTATAAAACTCATAAACAGTACAATACCCAAAAATGGTAATATTTGGTCTGATCATCGATGCTTTATACTATCGAAACTTCAAATAAATTTATCTCATCATACAAATTTTATGATTTGACTTGAAAAAATCCAAAAATTGATGACGACAAATCACCCAATTCGAATCATTAAATTTAATAGACTTCATATACTTTTACGTTTTGTTTCCTCTTGATATCCTGCTACTTTGTGAAGAAGACTATTTCCTAATGAAGATGGTATGATAAGCAATATTTCTATTAAAGATAAAGATAATGCCCATATTCATGTATAATCAATTCATTTTGCTGTAGGAAAAAATCGTCCTAAAAACATTAATACAATTAATGTATGGAAGCTACTTAAATAATAAGAAACTCAATATTTTCGATTTTTTACTATAATATTTTTTGTAAATCATCGATCAAATTTTATTTTTAGAGGAAGTAATTTTTTTGTTCTAAAATGTATTTCTATGTTTTGTCCTATACCACTTGCTACAACTGAAAATAAAATCATACAAAATGCTACTATAGAAAGTTTGTTTGGTATTGAAAAATTTGCATACTTAAAAAATATGTATACTGATGGAATCAGAATTAAAAGTTGTGATAATCTAGCTATTATTAGAGAATAACTCAATCGTTTCATTTTCCAAAATATTTGTAGTGGAAGTTGCTGAATTCCTGCAAACATGAAACTTGCAGAAAATATCATTCCCAAAGGAAGTCATCGTATAATATAAGGATTTGTAGTATATGCTGGAAGAAAATATGCAACAATAATGGCTACGACATACACTACAGACATAATTATCAATCTGGTTCCTACAAATTTTCCGTATTCTTCTTTGAGTTCTTTATGTTCTGGATCGTTGTTTTTTTCTTTTATTTCTCAGAGTCTTTTGACAGCTAATACGTATAATCCAAGATCAGCCAACGCTGTCCATATTGCAAAATATTTTAAAATTGTAGAATAATCACCGTATCTTAGAGGGCCTAGATAAGGCGTCATTATTTTTATTGTGATAAATCAAAATAAAGCACTAATTATTCTTCCTATTAGTTGTCGTGCGGCATCTTTGATTACTAATTTAGATGACATTTTTTATTATAATTTTAAAATTCTGGCTAATTTTTCTAAACTTCATTGCTCATATTGGGATGTTAATGGTAGATTGTTGTTTATTTCAATCAAAAAATTTTTTATTTGTTCTTTTGAATCTTCAAACGTATATATAAGTATTCATTTTTCGTGTATTAAAATCAGATTTTTTAATTCTTGAGATTTTTTTTCTATTTCTAAGCTATATCATTTGAAAAATTCTCGAGAATATATTTTTTTATTTATTGTCAGATGATTTGTTTCTAAACGTATTTTTATTAATTGGTTTCCTACGCTATTATAATAAAAATAAGCTCAAAGAATAAAAAATAAAACAATAACCCCTATTATATTATTTTTTCGTAAAGATAAGCCTATTACAATGATCAATACTAGGGCAAATATGACGTATCGTCGTCTTCATCTTTCTTTTTTTTCTCAATTGTATACATTGATTTCCATATTCAGAAAATAAGAATGTAAATTTAAATATTTTTGAATTTATATAATTCAACTCAGTTTATCATACCTGTTTTTTCATCTTTTATGATTTCATTTGCTTGAACTATAATTATTTTGTCATCTAAAGAAATATTTCCTTTAAAAATTATTCTTATCATTTCTTTTCAAACTCTTTTGAGATTTTCATAACTGAAAGATTGAGATATTTTATATCCTCTCACACCCCATAACATATTGATATATCTATACGTTTCATCTATTTTTGTAAAAGCTATAACTGGCACTTTAGGTTGTAATGAAGATAATCTAGCGGGAGTATATCCATTTTCTGTATAGGAAACAATAGCTTTTATATCTACTTCTTTGGTTATTCTATATGCATTATAAATAATATAATCTCTTACCAAAAAATTATCATCATCTTTGAAAAAATTTCATAATTCATCTTGATTCAGACAGAGTTCATATTTTTCTAATAATTCAGAAAATTCTGTTGAAATAGTTAACGTATCATCTTCTTTTAAAAATGTATTTATCATATAACAGTCTATTTGTTGTCAGCAATGTTTTTTTACATCATTTTCTATTATTTTTCCTTTTCTTTGATTTCTTTCTCATCAATAAAATGTTATAGTAATTGGTTTACCAGCTTTTTTACATTTTTTTATTATAATATCTTCATTTTCATCATCTAATAAATTTCATAATTTTTCTCTTACAAGAATTATTCCGTCAGCTGTTTGAATTAATTCATCGATATTTTTTAGTCCATTTGCTGTTTCTATCTTTGCAAAAATTTTCATTTTTTCAGCATTTTGGCTTGCCAAAAACTCTTTTAATTCAAAAATATTGTCTTTTGAATTAGTAATTGATGCTCCAATAATATGACTTCAATATTCTAATCATCGTAAAATATCTTTTTTTTCTCTTTCTCATAAAAAAGGTATTTCTGCATCAAAATTTGGAAAAAATACTCTGTCATACTGTATTATTTCTCCTCATTTTACTACTTCACCAATTATTATATCTTCATAAACTTCTTTTACTTTTATTTTTATTCCGCTCTGTTCAAAAATAATTTCTTGATTGTTTTTGAGTTGTCATAAAAATGTAGCATCAACAAATATTTTTTGATTACTTTCTTGAGCATATTCAGAAAATTCTATTTCAATTTTTTGCTTATCTTTCACTATAATATCCATGATGTTTTTTACTCTTACATCAGTTCATCTTGTTTCTAGCATTATAGTTTTGCTGTTATCAAGTTTCATTAATGTATCAATATATTTTTTGTTGTTATCATCAAAACCTCATCCCAAACTAATTTTAAATACATCTATCATATTTATTATTTTTGATAATACTGTTTCTTTTGCTAGGGTTGGACTTACTCATGCAATTATTTTTCAAAAATGGAAATTTGTCATTGATTTATTTAATAAGTAAATATTTTTTTATAAACTATTTTCATCGATAATTAAGAATCATCTTTTTTGAATTGTTTTGATTAATGGTTTATTTTTTATTGAGGATATTCAATTACTATCGGTTTCTAATTTGATAATCTCGTCACCTACTAGCATTTGTACTGTTTTTTCACTAAATTGTTTTGGAAAAGATATATCTAAACGTCATTTTGATTCCATAATATCCACTTTTTCATTTAAAAATGGTAATTCATCAAATGATTTTACATTTATTTGTAATCAAAGATTCCTTTCTAACTCGTTAATTGATGCTCATCATTTTCCTATGATGCGTCATTTATAATTTTCTGGTATATAGAGATCTACACTATTTCCTTTTACTTTTGTAACAAAATCACAAGAAATATGTTTATTTAATTTTTGTATAATTCATTGTTTTGCGTATTCTGAAACAGCATTTTGTCTTGAAACCCTGGTTGGGTGAGGAGATGCTCCTCAATTTTCTTCTCAGATAGGCATTACCACGATTTGTTCTCAAAATGTATATATTTCATATTCTATATTTTTGCTTAAAAAACTTGTTACTACAATCACGGGACGTGCTAATTCTTCTGACATCATACCTTCAGGTACTTTTACTGTTAGGTTAAGTGTATATATTTCTTGAATAATTCATTTTTCTATATAAATTACTGTATCAATAACTTGTGGAATGATACCCATCTCTATACTTCATAGAAATCTTTGTATGCTATCAACAGGTTTGGTTGCGTGAATAACTCCAACTAATCATATTCATGTTAATCTTAAATCTTTATAAAGATCAAAATCAGACTTATTTCTTACTTCATCATAAACAGTATAATCTGGTCTAGATAATAATAAAATATCCCTTACTTCATCATGAGTTCAATAGGTAAAACTATATTGTACAATATCTTCTGCAAGTTGTAAATCACGAGGAGATTCTATGGTTTTTATTATTTTATGTTCCTTGTGATATATATCTATTAATGCCTGAGCAAACGTTGTTTTTCAGCTTCCAGGTGCTCAAGAAATTAAAATTCATTTTGCTTTGTTTTTGAGCAGGTCGAAAGATTCTTCGTTTAAGTTATAATCTTCAATTTTTAATTTAACAATTGGTTTTACAACAGTCATTTCCAATCCATCAGACAAAGGTGGATAAACAATAACTATTCTATATGGTCAGATTTGAAGTACTTTTGATAATTTTCTATCTATTTCAAGAAAACCGTCATTTCTTTCTGTTATTTCTTTGTAAAGACTATCTATAAGATCTGTTAATTCTTGTTTACTTATAATAGTTTCACTAAGAATTGGTTGTCGGTTTCCTGGTGACCCTTTTTTTTGTAGCATATTACAATTTTCTTTTAGATGTATTGACATAGTATGTTCGTCGAAATACTTATCTAATATTGAATTTCAAATAATTTGTTCCATGATGTTGTGTTATGGAATAAAACTTATTCTAAGTTATTAACTAAAATTTTGGCCCCCTTATATATTGATTTTTTTTAAATTTTCAATATAAAAACACAATGGGGATATTATACTCTAGTTTATACCTAGTTTTTTTGTAATGACTTTTGTTGTAAATACTATAAAACAAGCAAAAACGACCTCTGAAAACACACAAATTACTTCGGGAGATAATATAGAACTTCTTTTGGATATAGAAGATATTTCTTTAGCGAGAAAATTTATAGAAAAAACTTCTTTAGTTTTGTTATCTATTGAAAAATATGTTTGAGATGTATCAACATTTTGACATGTTTATGCTATTATTCCTTTTGAAGATCAACAAATACGTGTTGTTTGAACTAATTCTTTTAATTTGAAAACGTTGTTTTCATTGTTTTTGAGTTTGTGATTTGATGTTATAGATGGTAATTATTTTGATGATTTACAACAATCTGAACAAATTCAAAAAGTATTATTTATTTGTAAGAAAGAAGTACTCGATTCAAAACACGAAGAAAAATATATTTTGGAAAAACAACAAGAAAAAGAAAGAAAAATATATTATCAAAGTCAAGATCTAGATAAAGCAAAGGAAGTAATAGAACGAACATTAAATAAAGTTGATTTCTTGCTTCTTGATAGAGAAGCGTTTATTTCTTCAAAAGATCGTAGATCTCTCAAAGAGAAAACAGATGAAATAAAAAAATTAAGGATGTGAACTAATTACGAAAAAATGAAAGATATTTTGTGAGATATTTTTTTGTTGATCGATCATATTGATGAAGAATATTATAAAGCTTTACAATCTCAATCAACTGTATTATTTTCTTGAACTTCTGTAACTTTTTCTGACGTAGAAAAAGAAATATTACTTGTAGAATTAATGAAAAAATGGTCATTATTAGGTGGTTATATTCCTTCTAGAAGAAAAGACTATATTTCTTTTTGACAGACGTTTTCTTATTTATTATTTATAAAAAAAGATTTTTTGACATTTTTGGGAAATATTTTTTCTTATTTTTATAGAATATTTGATTTTATTCAAATAGGGTCTTTGATTATTATTGTTTTTCTTTCAATTTCAATTATTTATTTTCTTCTTTTTTCACCTATTACTTCATTAAATTTTATCTATTATCAATTTTTTTCTTTGTGATTTTTATGATTATTGAATTATCTCTTTTCTCTTTTAAAAATAAAAAATCCTTTGTTATTTATTGTATTTTTTGGTATTATGTTAGTTAGTTATTATATACTTCTTTCTTTATTGAAGCATAGCTTCGTTTTATTTTAATGATATTTATTTAATGTTTTTATTATTCTCTATAATAACATTAATTGCATTTGTTGTGTTTTTTTACCTTTTGTGATCTTGGTTTTTTTCGTTATTACCATTGTTATTTTTGTTATGATTTTTTTTGTATTTATTCAAAAAAACACCAATTACTCTTACAAAAATTTCTCTTTCTCAATATAATTTGTATATAGCTTGGTTTGTTATTTTGTTGTCTGTATTTGGTATATTATCATTTTTTTCTATTCCTTGGTATTTTTCTTTTCTTTGGATTTTATTGGGAAATTTTGTTTTGTGGATTTTTTCTTATGGTATCAATTTTTCTGATGGTAAAAAAATATTTCAATTCTGATATTATTTAACTTTATTTTTATTTTTTATTATAGGACTTTTTGTTTTTCCTTATTCTCTTTGGATTTCTTTTGCTTTACTTCTTTTGGCTCTTCATTTTTGAATTATTTGATTTATTAATTTTATTGTAAAAATACGATTTTTTGTAGAAGAAGAATATCTTTATAATCTATTTGTTTCTGGGTTATTACTCATTTTTGCGTTTATTATTTATATTATCCCTTCTTTGAACATTTCCTTGTCTTTGATTAGTGTTCTTTTGCTTTTAATATATGTTGTTTTATGGTGGTTTGTTCAAAAAAAGCCAGTATTTCGTGATCATGTTTCTGTTAGACGTATTTTGGCTTGAGAAAAAATTACTCAAAAGGTTTTTTTCTCTACAACATTTCTTACGTATATGTACAAATTTGTCGTTAATATGCCTAAACAATTTAGATTTATTCTTGAAATATTAAATATTCTTGTTGTTGTTCTTTTATTTTTTTCTTTCATTCTTAATTTTTCTCATATTTCGTGATTTAGTCATTTTTTTTATTGGATTGTAATTTCTATTTTTGTTGGAAATGTATTGTTACTTAAAAAGATAGGTTATAGTGATGTACTTCAGAATTTATTTTTGTTCTTTGTTATTCATTTTGCTGTCTATATTAGTCTTTTTTCTTATTTTGAAGCATCAATTCAATCTGTCGTTTTATGGTCTGTTCTTTGGAATATTTTTACTAGTGTGTTGTTGTTTATTTTGCCTCGCTATTATGGTAAATTTTTCGTTTATAAAGATTGTCGATATTGGATTGTTACTAGTATAATGTCTTTTCTTGCTAACGTGTTTTTACTGTTTATGTCCTGATTGGATGGTGAATTACTTTTTTTCTTATTATTATTGTATCTTGGTATAGAATCGATGCTAATTTTTTATGGAATAAAATATATTGGAACCTTATTTATTAAAGAAGAATAGTCTTCTATTTTTTCCAAAAAATTCTCTTTCTTTGTTTTGTCAGTTTTTTTCTTATTTTGTTTTTTTACAATTCTTGCGGTTTCATGAAGCCGTACTGTTTCTATATTTATTTCAAGGAAATAAAATAAACGGGGAATCTCTTCCTGGCAACAGAAAAGAGAAAAAAATAAAAGTCTAATAAAAAAATAAAAAAAATATGAAAACATTAAAAATTTTGTTTATACTATTTGTTTCTATTTCTTTTTTCTCTTGTCAAAAAGATGATTTGGAAATTGATGAAACTAATGAAGAAGAATTTGTTTCCTTGGGAGACTTTGTTTCTGATGAAAATGATTCCATGGTTTTTCTAAAAGGATATATACGAGATATTTTATTTCGTATTGAAGTAGCTACTTGTTATGGGGGTATTCCTGAGTATGTTTTTAGATGTCATGAGAATTATAAGTATTCATATAGGCATATTAAACAACCTGATAATTCTAGTTGTTCTTGGACATCGTATGTTATTTGTGCTGGTAATATTTGTTCTGCATTTGGACAGAGATATTATCCTGTTACTTTGTCTCAAATGAATGTTGTTAAACGATCTTGTAATGGGTCCAGTTTGATAACTTCGCTTGCCAATTATGCAATTACTAGAGATGGTTTACGGGCACGAGTTGTATCTTTACCCAAATACACGACTTCGTATCTTTCTGTTATCAAAGAGATGATGAATATTCTGGAAATTGATAGAATACCTTTTTTGGCAATTACAAAGTCTGGCACTAGAGCTCATTATGTTATTGTCTATAGTATTCATTGGAATGGAGATCTTCCTGGTTCAAAAATCTATTTCACAGATCCTTTGGATAAGGATAATGGTTCGTTTGAAAAAAATGTTAAATCAATGGATTTGGATGAATTTTTATACCGGATGAAAACTAATTCAAATTCTAATTATAATTTTTTACAGATTCTTCCTTAATTTTTTGGTGGGAGAAAATAATTTCTCCCTCTTTATTTCATATATTATTCTTATGAAATTCTTTTCTTTAAAAACCGTATTTATTGTGATCTTATTTTGTGGTTTGGTCTTATTTTGTTGAAAGTTTTTTTTATCTAAGTATTTTGTTGATACAATTTATGAAGATCCTGTTCATAGTTCTCAATCGGTTTATGAAGAAATTGAATCTGGTCCAGAATGGTCTCATTCGTGAGAAGTATCTCGTCGTTATGATATTGAAGAACAAATCTGGTTTGCAAAAATACAAGGTTTTTCTCATATGTATCGTTTTCAAAAATTTGGTATTTTTCTCCAATTACAAGATCCTTATGATTTCCTTTTTTTTGAGAAAGAACCGGAAAATCCTTTCATCTATTCTATGTATAGTTGATCCTATACCATTCGTAAACAATGAAGTTCTTTCGTAGTACAAAAATTTGAAAAAAATAAAAAATCTGAATTTATAATTGATCTTTTAGAAAAATATCATCGGTTTACTTGATGTTTATTTGAAAAATTTGTCTATCAGGATTGGTTTTCTCCTTTACTAAAATCAATCGCTTCCTATCAAACTTATCATTTGTTTTCATTAGATTGATCAGCTTGTGATATGTTTGGCAATACTTCAGTCTTCTTTGTTTATATACCAAAACATCCAAATTATTATTATAAACTTTCTTGGCAGGATGCTTGCGCTCCAACGTGTTGAATTCCCTATTCCTTTGAAATTTTATAAATAGTAATTAATAGTCCTTTTTTGTAGAAAATTTTATTTTTCTTTCTTTTTCTGATGATTCAAAAAATCAGAACATATACTCATTTATGACTTCAATGACATGAAATTGTAGTTGAGGCTGATGCAAATAATTCTATTCCTACTATAGAGATTATAGGTCTTCCTGATG
The DNA here is from genome assembly GCA_964586005.1 of uncultured Candidatus Peribacteria bacterium. Taxonomy (GTDB): domain Bacteria; phylum Patescibacteriota; class Gracilibacteria; order Absconditabacterales; family Absconditicoccaceae; genus UBA5124. Next base: position 35,451 of record CAZPFR010000008.1, read on the forward strand.
CTGCGATAAAAGAATCAAAAGAAAGGATTAGAGCTACATTTAGAAATGTAGGTATAACGCTTCCCAATAAAAAATTTATTCTTAATTTATCTCCTTCGGACTTGAAAAAAGTTGGGACAAGTTTTGATCTGCCTATGGCAGTAGCTCTTTTATTCTTAATCTTTGAGGATCATGTCTTTGTCCCAAGATTTTTTGAAAAAACATTATTTTTTGGTGAACTTTGACTTGATGGTTCATTGAAACCAATTAATTGATTATTGCCTTGTATTGTAGATGCAGTCAAGAAATGATATACTACTTTTTATATTCCTGCTGATAATATTTATGAGGTCGAATATATTCCTGGGGTTATTTTGTATCCTGTTGCTCATTTTCATGAAATTCTTGAATTCTTTCTTTATCGTAAAGAATTACCAAAAATAGATTATCCTAAACAACTTCCTGAAATAGATCATGTTGTATCAGGTATTATTGATTTTGAACATATTAAATGATTATTTTTTGCTAAAAGAGCATTAGCTATTGCTGCTGCATGATTTCATAATGTATTATTGGTTGGTGCTCCAGGGAGTTGAAAAACATTATTGAGTAAAGCAATTCAATGAATATTACCACCTTTGTCCTTTGAAGAAATACTTGAAGTTAGTCAGATTTATTCTGTTGTTTGAAAATTACATAAAGATCAACCATTGATTTTACATAGGCCTTATAGGCAGATTCATCATACTGCTTCTAAAATTTCTATTGTTTGATGAGGTGCTAATCTGACTCCTGGTGAAGTTAGTTTGGCTCATAAAGGAATTTTGTTTTTTGATGAATTGACAGAATTTCCTAGGGAAGTTTTGGAAGTTCTTAGACAGCCGCTGGAAGATAATATTATTAATATTTCCAGAGTTTCTGGTACTATTCAATATCCTGCCAATTTTATGTTTGTTGCATCAATGAATCCTTGCAAATGTGGTTATTATAAAGATAGAGAAAAACCTTGTACTTGTTCTTTTGCTGATGTAAAAAGATACCAAAGCAAAATATCTGGTCCGTTGCTAGATAGAATAGATATGATCTTAGAAATTCCAAGAACTTCTGTTGATTCTTTATTGACTAATGCTTCGGAAGAATCTTCATTATCGCTTAGAGAAAAGGTTTTATCTGCTCGAAAAATCCAGCAACAAAGATTTTTATGATTATCTTTTACTGCCAATGCTCATATGAAATCACAACATTTACATGAATTTGTTTCTTTGGATATTCAATGTAAGGATTTTCTCAAAGAAGCTGCTCAAAAATTAACTCTTTCGCCAAGAGTTATTCATAGAATTTTAAAACTTGCAAGGACTATTGCTGATATGGAATTTAAAGAATCTGTAGATATCCCTTCTTTGGCAGAAGCTTTGCAATATAGAAATAAAACTTTTTTTGTGGAATCAGAATAACTTTTCTATTCAAGATGCAAGACTTTTATATTTTATTCGTTTTTCTCATGCTTATCAAAGATTTTACAGATATTTTGGCTTGGCAAAAAGCTCAAATATTAGCTGTTTCTACTATAACTACATTATGAGCTAATAATGATATTACTTTGAAATATGAAATTATAAAATCAGCACTTAGTGTTCCTTCTGCTATTGCTGCTGGTTTTGAAAGACGATCTCAATGAGAGTTTAAAGAATTTCTTTATCTTGCTAAATCAAAAGCTGCTGAAGTTCGTACCTTGCTTTTGGTTGCAAAAGATATCCAAGAAATTGATCAATCTACTTGTGATGATTTAGTTTCTCAAGTAGAAGATGTTTCCAAATTGATTTATGGATTCATCAAAACTTTTATTGATAAAGATAAAAAGAAAAAATCCACAGAAGCTTTGGCGTAGTTTCTCTGGATTGGTATATTCTCTTCTTCTTGCATCTTGAATAGAGTAGTTGTTATATTGTTCGTTCTCCATGAGTTATTCATTTAATTTTTCGTTCATTATCTTCTTGGATAAGTATTAATGTTAAACTTTTTCGATCCATTCATCAATATTCAGGATTTAATCCTGGTATAAAAAATTCTACTGTTGATGCTCCAGAATATATATCATCTATGTTATTTATTGTATTTCCTCTTTGTAGAATTTGATCGTAATTTCTTTCTCAAAGTGTTTCAAAATCAAGATCGTATATATATCTTTTTAAATAATTTTTGAATGTCATTATGATCGGATCTCAAGTACCATCTTCTCATCATCGTACATAATTTATTTCAGAATTGAAAGCTTGTATTAAGTCATCTTTTTTTAGTACAATATGTTTGTCTACATCTACATAATTATAAGGAGAAAAACGTATTCAATCTTTACTTGTTACTTTTTTCAAATTTTCTATATTTTTTTCTTTTAATGCTTTGATAGCAAAATCGATAACATGATTTTTATCAGACATATTTATTTGTCTTTGTTTTTTTTCTTGCTCTTGTAGTGCCTGATCTTCGTTTATAGGAGTTAAGTTATTTTTTGAACATCAGGTAATTGTTAATATTACTAGACCAAATATTAATACAAGAATATTTTTTTTCATAATAACGAATAAAAAATAAATCAGATTTTATCTGTTGTCAGCATAATTATTTTCTCGTTCTTTTCAAATCATTTCTTTTTTCTATTGATTTTTTTGTTATAGAATATAGATATAGGTATATTTTTATTTCTTTCTTTTTTCTATGAAAGATAAAATTTCTTTTTTAAAACAGAATATTTGAGTATTTGTACTTGCAGTATGTAATATTCTTATTTTTGCAGCTGTAGTATTTGTTAATTATTTGGCTAATGCATTGCCTATTTGATGAATGTCTACATGAGCATTATCTGATCTTTATCCTAATTTATTTGTTCCTGCTGCATTAACCTTTTCCATTTGGTGAGTGATATATCTTTTGATATTATGATTTGTTATCTGGCAAATGATTGATTTTTTTAAAAAAGATTCTCTTCATATTACAAAAAAAATTGGAATCTGGTTTCTTTTGTCTTGTATGGCTAATATAGCATGGATTTTTTCATGGCATTATAGACAAGTTTTCCTTTCAGTTCTTGTTATGATCTGTTTTCTGATTATACTTATTATTATTACAAAAAAAATTTCTATTGGTGAAAAATTATGATCTTGGAAAGATAAATTATTTGCACAAATTCCTTTTAGTGTGTATTTATGATGGATTTCTGTTGCAATTATAGCAAATATAAGTGCTCGATTAGTCCATATATGATGGAATATGTGGTGAATGACAGATATCTTTTGGACTATAGTAGTTATTGTTGTTGCAGCTTTGTTAGCGTTGTGGAATCTTTATAAACGTCATGATATTGTATTTGCTTTGGTTGTAGTTTGGGCATTTATTTGAATTATTATCAAAAGAAACACAGTAGATCCTACTTATTCTAAACCTATATTACTTGTGCTGGCTATGTGTGTATCCGTACTTATTACTGCGATTGGTTTGGCTTTTCATAATTGGAGAAAAAAATAATATTTTATTTGGGATTCATACTAACAAAATCTTTTGTTCAATAAAATGTATGCATTTCTTCTAAAGTGCTGATATGTACACATCATTTTTTCCCGTATTTACTTATAAATAATCATCATCAAATATAGTATGCAAAATGTTTGATTCCATAATATAAGCTATCATCTTTTGATGAATGCTCAAATAAACAAATACATTCACCTATTTCCAATGCTGATTCTTGTTTTCTTTTTAATGTCCAATTTTTTGTTATATCAGAAGCTTCCTTATTCTCTTCTTTGATGTTTTTTATCATGTAAATAAAACTTTTACAATCAAAATTTTCTTGTTCATTTTTGTTCTTAAAATATTCTAATAAATTTTTTTTGTCTCACTCGGGTATTTTTGCTACGCAGTTTTTCTCGTCAATAACGATTTGTAGATCCTTTATTTTGGGATCTTTGAGAATATGATGTTTGTATAAATGTTCTTTGTAAGGTCAAAATTGAATAATTGTATTTGCTGCTGTTGATATAGTTCTGTTTATTTGATGAATAGTATTTATCTTATTTCTGTTTATTCGTATTGTTAGTATTCAATTTTTTTCTTGAACTATTGTTTCTTTGGTAAATTTCTTATTTTTTTTAAGATACATTGGATATGATTTTTCGTCTAATACTCAATAAAGATCTTCTCAAAAAATTCTCATTTTTTGATTATCATGGATCATTTCTAGATCTTTACGTATTTCTAGGTCACTTTTTGCTCTGATTTTCATATAAAAATTTCTATGATATAAATCAGTTAATTGTATTTAATGTTTGTATTTTGTCAAATTTCACCTTTGTTTATAAAATTATATTGTTTTGGAGGTAGTATACAAAAATTTATAAAATTCTGATTCTTTTTGATATTCTTTTTTGGGATAAAGAATGAGATGTTTGTTTGTTGCTTGTCAAAGTTCGTTGAATTTATTTTTTTCTTCTTCTTGTAGTACTTCTGAAAGAGGTTTTATTGTTCATTGATCTCTTATCAAATAATTAATCCCGGTTTTAAATGCTGGGATTTGGAGATAATGTATTGGTAATGATATATTTTCTTTTTGAAGTATTTGTATTCTTGTTAATGCTTCTTGCTTATTTGGACATATTTCAGTTTCAAAAAAATCATATGTTGTCATAGGATTGTTGTCGATAATTTGTTTTTTGTATATATTAAAAAATCGTTCTTCATTGATAAATATTCCTTCTTCATCATATCCTTTTTGGAGATTATCAAAAGATAGATGTCATTCTTTTATAAGAAAGCTTAATATTAGTCCAAAATATTCTTCTCTTGCTCGAAGGTGATGGTTGAGATATATTAAATTATGCATATTAGCTCTCAAAAGAAGAAGGTCTTTTAATCTTTCTGGATTTTCAAATATTACCTGACCATTTTCTATAGAAATTTCCATTATAATATCATTTATATTTGGATCTTTTTTTATTATTTGTTTGATTGCTTTTTCGTATTTGTTCTCATTTTGATTTGGCGTTTTTGGGCCAAAGAGATAGACATCTCTCGTGGTATATGCTATTCTATCTGCTATATCCAGTACTTTTCCTATTATTCATTCATTCTTGATATATTGATGTAGGTCTTTGATTGATATTTCAAACTCTTTTTCTATTTGTTCTATAATATTTGGAAAATTCATCATATAATTTAGAAATTCTTTTTCTTCTTTTAATTCTGGAAATGCCTTCATAGTCAGATCTCCGAGTATAGGAGTAGCTATATCATGTAATACTCCACAAATAATACCTTCTTTAATTTTTTTTTCAGAAAAATTATTTTTTCTTAAGATTAATTCTATATTATTAGCAGTATCCAAACTATGTATATAACGATTATGATTATGATGAAATATGATATTTTTTTCTATGGGCTGTAAAGCTACTCAATATTGTAAAAGGTTAATTAATTTTTTTTCTAATTCAAAATTCTTAGTAATAATATTATAAGGATTATCTGCTCATTCATTTTTGATAATATATTGTTCTATACTGGAAAATGGCCTTGTCATAATAGGAAAATCGTCTATTTCTCTTAATATTTCTAGAAAAGTCTTTTCTTGTGTTAATACATCTGGTCACTGATTACATATGTCTAATAATTCTTTCTTATACTGTATTATTCCTTTTTGATGTACAAGAAGGTGGTTATAAGGTAATTCTATGTGACTATATTTTTCTTCTTCTCAAAATACCATAATACCTATATTTATAGATAAATATGTTTTCATATTATGTATTTTGTATATATATTCAATGTTTTTTATTGACTTTGTTATAAAAAATTATTTTTATGGTGTTTTTAAAATATAAAAAAAGGAGGTTTTTTAGCCTCCTTTCAAACTATTTTCTATTTCTTCCAGAACCATTTTTTTGTCCTGATCCGTCTTTTTGTCCTAATCAAAATTCTGTTTTTAATTTGTTATAAGTTGTCATATCACCTTTTGCGTAAGCATCTCTCATAGCAATAAATGATTTAAATTGCGCTTCTGTTGTGATTTTATTAAGAATTCATTTTCCAGCCATTAATTCTTTCCAAACAGTATAATTATTGGTTTCCAATGCTTTTTGCATTGTTTCGTGTCTTATAGGATCTGTAGGATTTGGATTCTGAACACCTGGTGCTCCTTGGTAGGCAAATGTTCAAACGGCTGCTAATCAACTCATAGCAATTAAAGATGCAAGTACTAATTTTTTCATGTTGATAGTATAAAGAATAAAAATGCATAATATATTATTGCGTTGGTAGTATACAGATAAGCTGTAAGAGAGATGTAAAAATTTTATATAAAAAAAATATCCTCGTTATTACGATATGAATAAGATTTGGAACTTATCAGAATTAATT
>CAZPFR010000009.1:0-17986 GCA_964586005.1 uncultured Candidatus Peribacteria bacterium
CTTATCTATATTTTTTTCAATCCTATGTTTTTCCTGTTCATTAAGATATTCATGAAACAATAGTACATCATGAAGATATTCATAATGACCATATTCTATCTCATGATCAAGTATTTGTTTGATTGCATATCTAACAACTATATCAGCAAAAGATTTTTCATATTCTCAATAAACCGAATGTAAATCTCAAATATGATTTATTTCTTTTGCTAGTTTTTTAGCATAATTATGCTTCTTAGTATTCTGCATATCATCCAAAAGATCCTTTGATAATTTTTTAATTGTATCTTTAAAAGAAGTTTTCTTTTCTTTCTTATTCAAAAGAATTTCCTCTGAATTAGGCAAATGTGATGTTGGTATATTATTCATTAGTGTATATTAATATATAAATTATAGTTAATTATAATCAAAATTTTAAAAAAATACAAATTTTTTGATGGAATTATTTTATCTATATTACTTTTAGAAAATAATATTTGACTTTTAAATAATAAAATATACAATATTGAAAAACAAAATAGTAATTAAAAATAAGCTTTATGACAAACAAAGAATACAGTGATTTAAGAGAAAGAATAGAGGGGAAAAATAATAATTATACCCTATGGTCAACAAGTATAACAACAAATATCCTTCTATTTGTTACTATGATGGTGACACAATTAATCGAAAAAAAAGGAGCACTTATTTTTTGGGGAGCATTTGTTGTATGGACAATAGCCATGATAATCGTACTCCATTTTAATCCATGGAAAAACAAAGTAGATGAACTTGATAAGTTATTTAAAACCAAAAGCTCTTACAAAAAAGCAAAGAAATGGTTAAAATTAAATTACAAACCTCCAAAAGAGCAAAAAAACATTTGAAGAATATCCTGGCAATCCAGGATATTTTTTTGTTATTTTCCTTGATTTTCTTCGCCAAAACAACACAATTCAAAAAAGCTATTAATCAGTTTTATACATATTATACATCATATGAATTTGAACCCAAAATATAAATATATTGGCCTAGATTTTGAAACAACTTGACTAGATTTCAACAAAGATGAACCAATTCAAATAGGAATAGTAGAAGTTGACTACACAGGAAAGATTATCAATGAATTTTCTAGTTTACTGAAACCTACCAAAGATATCAACGAACTCAAAACAATAGTCTGATTTATTACCGGAATAAATATCGAAGATATTGCCAATGCTTCTCGTCCAGAAGAAATTGTACATCAGATTCAACATTTCTTTTGAGAAAATACTATCCTCATAGGCCACAATATCAAATTCGACTTGGAATTTTTACAAAGATTTTTTCCAACACTCAAATATTTTGAAAGCATTGACACATTTCCGCTGGCACAAACAATGATTCACTATCAGACAAGTTATGCCCTTGAAGTTCTTGTGCCAGGAGAAAACGCTCACAACGCACTCCAAGACACAAGAAACGCACTTATTCTTTTCCAAAAAACCATCGATAGAATTCAATTATTGCAAAATAAATACCCTATTCTCTCTCATTTTACTTCAAATGAACATTTTTTTCTTTCAAAATATATAGCAACCAACAATTGACCAACACACACTACCCAACCAATAAAAGACATTCCAAGACTCAATAAAATCATGGGCGCTTATACCCAACCCCAACCCAACGAATCAACACTCGATATTTCAAAATTGGAAAACCAAAAAAGATATTACATAGGAAACATCAATCTCAAAATATTCTTAGAACGTATTATTCCAAACAAAAATATTATTCTGACTTTTTCCAATCTTCAAAAACTCAATATCGCCAAATCAATGCTCAACGATATGGGTATCAAAAATCTCTGATTTCTCAAAGATGACCAGATGATAGATTACGAGAAATTTGAAACATTTCTCAACAAAGCAGATTTCACCAACGAAGAAATTTTATTTATCTGCAAATATTATTCGCATGGAGAACAAGGATTGTGATTGTTGGATCTCAACTGTAAAAGTGATTATCAAATATATCATTTTCTCAAAAACAAAAAAGAAAAAACAAGATATCCTATAGTTCTAGCAACTCATCAATGATTATTTAGTTATATCAAAGACTCTACAAACGAATACAACGATTATGACATTTTATTTTTTGATGCAGAACGATGGTACAAGAACTATAATTTCTTTCTTTCTCGCACACAAGACATGTATTATACATTAAATTTTATCGAAACAATTCTCTACAAACAATCTTTAGAACAACAACTAAAACTAACAAATATCGAAACAAAATTAGAACAATTAGAACAATTTTACACCGCTTTTCAAATTTTTATTGGACAATTATTTATCGAAAGCAAACAACTTTTTACAGGAAATAATCTAGAAAAAATCCAAAGTAACCCTGTAACAACAGAACCAACATTTTACAAGACAAATCTCCTTTGGCAACAAATCAAAGATTCGTTTTATCTCTTGGAACAGGACATAGAAAAAACTGATTTTGAAATTTTAGAAAAACAAATACTTCACATTGATAATTTATTCAACACCGTCATAAATATAGAGAAAAAAATGACAAACGACGATTTGTATTTTGTCTATGGAGAACAAGTAAAATATACTTCTTGGTCAGAATTTATTGAAATATTTCCTTCAACAATATATTTTCTTTCAAACAACGACAAAACAGCAACAAGTTTATTTTCTGATCAACAAAAACAATATATCAAAACAATAAGAATCTGAATATATGATAAAATTATATGATATATCACCAACAACAGCCAAAGTCCGCAAGAATACAAACAACAATCTTTTTTTATCGCATCAACAAGAAAAGAAGAATCTAAACAACTCTTCGAATTATTATACAAAAATAATTTACACAATCACTATACCATAGTAGCAGAAAACATCACATGATGAGCTGGAAAAAACATATTTAAACTCAAAAATAATAATCCCAAAATAATTATTTGAGGATATGCGTTTCTTCTTGCAGTATATGCAGAATGTATTGCTCTTGATGAAATAATTATTTTCAATATAAGAGGAAATAACGAACAATCGATTTTAGATGACATCCAACGGTATGCCAATAAATAAAATCAGAGTAAACGATATAATCAAATTTATTTTAGCAGTATTTTGTATATTGTGATGACTTTTGCGAAAAGTGGAAAATATTTGAGAAACAGAGCAAGACGCATTTTTCAAAGACTACTTAAATCAAGAAGAGATTAATCAAGAAGAAATTTTGACTGAAAATCAGCATCAAAGCGCATGAGATGAAACGTTATTGTGCAAACCTCAAGATCCTTTATGTAATAAAATAAGTACATTAGATATAGAAACATCTCAAGCAAATAGATATATCAACAATACTCATGATATTACCTATACTATAAATGATAATTTAATGAGCAAAAAAGAATTAATCGATACGCTAAAAGAAATACTACTCAAATATTGAATATCAGAAAGAAGATGATACGCAACACGAAATAGAATAATAATAAATACTGCTATCATAGAAGATGATGAAGAATTCTCAAATTTAGTAACACACGAACTTGGACATATCGTAGATTTATGAGTAGTTCAATGATCAAAACAAACAAAAGATAAATTATTTACAGAATTTGGAAGAATAGTTTTTGAAAGCAACGATCCTTCTTTATATTTTTATAAACTTTCACGAAACTCTGAAGATATAAGAAGAAGAGAATCTACAAAAAAAGATTTTTGTAGTTGATATGGAATGACAAACCCTTTTGAAGATTTTTCTGAATGTTTTAATTTGTATATAAACAACCAAAGCTTTTTTAAAATAATTGCCAAAGAAAACAAAACATTAGAAAAAAAATATAATTTTATTGCCACCCTACTCAAAGGAATGTACAGAGAAAAAAATATCCAAAGCTTAGCATTACTCAAAGGAAACAACAGTCGAAGACCTTGGGATACCACAAAATTATAATTTATATGATACAAAATTATGTTTCGAAAAAAAATACTAGTCAGTATAATTATTAGCATATGATGAATATATCCGTTCATTTCATTTTGACAAACAACCAATGTAGAGCCAGAATGTACTACATGTTGAAATACTCCAGAAAATATTGAATTGATAAATAATTTTACTACAGAAATATTGGGTGCTATTAGAACAATTTGAACCAAAGGGATATATGCAGGAAAACATGTACCACCAAGATGGTTCGATTCTTGAGAATTCAATCCTCCAAAACAAGATATAGTAACCAAAAGCATAAGACGAGCTAGAGAATCTTTATCAAGTATGTTAGCTATTGGAAGAATATATCTAGAATTTGATGACGTAGCTGATGTGACTAATACTCTAGCAATACTCAGAAAAAACGAAACCTATCTAAGAGATCGAAAAAAATTAAATACTATCGAAAAAGATATAAACAAAAAAAAATATGAATTATCAGTTGGAGGAGGGCGAACAGATAAAATATCATGAGAAACAATGAAGAAAATGCAAACAATAGTAGAAAAATATAAATGATTAGGTATTTTGGATTGATCAACAACTATAGAAGTAGGTTCAGAATATTGAGATTTAATAATGTTATTATGAAAAACAAATAGCAGACTAAAAACTCTGCTTTCATGGACAACAACTGACAAGGATAACTCAAGATTTAAATTACGAACAAGAGGAAAAATCTGAATTAAAATAAGTGATGAAGCTATCCAACAAATCAAAGATGAATATGTCTGCGCAACCAAAAAAAATTGTGACTCGAGAAAAGCATTTATTTCAGAAGAACTCAAAAAAATCAAAGATTGATTTGGAAACTGATTATCAAACGCTCGAAATGAAATAAAGAGCGCAAATACTAGACTATCAAACGCCTGAAATACATTTAGTACAACAATGACAAAAAGAGCCAAAGAAATCCAAGAAAAAACAAGAGCAACGTTTAATCAAATATCAGGATCTCTTGATGAAATAAAAAATCGAAGAAAAACAACAGCAGTAGGACAACAAATTACTGAAACAACAAAAATACTATCCGGATTAAATGCAAAAACAAGTTCTGAATTACAACTTGAACAACAAATACAAATTTGAAATGACAAAGAAAATATCAAAGAATTATTTAATCAAAAAATGAGTTATGCAGAACAAAAAATATATACAGAAGGTCAAAAAATGTACAACAATTATAGAAATGTAGATACACCAACAGATGCACTAATGTATATAGTTACCTTATCAGAATCAATTAATTGAATAAATAGCGAAATCATAGGAAATAAAGATCGTGATAATTGTTTAATTAAAAATTTATGAGTATTATGTGAAAAACAATGTAGTAATATCAAAAATAAAGAATGTTATTATCAATAAAAAATACTATATGAAAACTCCAAAAATTTCAAAAAAAATCTGAAGAACAATAAATATCCTCTTGATATGATTATTTTTTGTATGAATAAGTTTTGGACAAAATATACGTACAGATATATTAATAAAATGATTGGATTCTATAGATATAAACAAACGTGACAAAGAAAATTTTGACCAAGTAGTACAGTCTTTTTGTCAATCATTATACGATTACAATATATCTATATGAGAACTTGTATACAAAAGCAACGAATCGTTATTTGTCTACAACATCTGTAAATACATCAATGATACCCAAATATTTAAAGGGAAAAAATGATTTTCAGATGATCCAGCACAATCATATATCAAGTTTACCACAAACAATAATGGAAAAAGTATAAATATATTAAATGCAGATTTACCATGATTCAATGAAAATACCGAAGAATATATAAAAGCACTTTTTGATAAAATAATAGGCGGATATACAAGTGTTTACCAAGCAAGTATTTTTTGATACAAAAATAATAACGAAAAAACTGTTTCAGATTTGGTAAATGAATTTTCTGACAAAAACTTTCCCGGAATAAAAATATGTGCAACTGATCAAACATATAGTTATCCAAGAACTTGCAAAATACTAAAAGAATATTTTAATTGAGCCAGAAATACTATCAATTCAAATAATTATTATTTAAATGACAAAATAATTTCTGCAGAATTTGAAAAAGCTCCAAATTGCACAGATACATCTAGAAACATTATAGGATGCTGATTGTATTGATGAGAAATAAAACACTTTACAAATGCTGTGTACAATGAACTCCTCTTTTACTGATTATTTGTAGAATATTACAGTTATATATTAAACAATAAATCTGACTTTAGAAATCCATGAATAATAAATTTCGACGAAAAAATCAAAAACAATCAAAATAGAATTTCTCAATTATACAATGATATAGAATCATCAAGAAAAGCAATACAAATAACTATCAAAACACTCAAAGAAATGCAATGAACATTTCCAATACATATATGATTTTTGATGTACAACGAAGATATTTATTGATTTGCTGCAAATTTAAACAAAACGCTTACTCCTATATATACTTTACACGATACTATGAGAAATGTTCAGAAAAAAGAATAGACATAAAAAATTATATATTTTGATATTTCTAATACTTGCTTTAATAATAAGTATGTTTTTGAACAAAAAAGAAGTTTTTTGACGAACAGCCAGTAGTATACTTCAAGGATTTTTAAACACTATAGAAAAAAATGAACCGATAGAAAAAATATTTGATGGTAAAATTTTAAAAGAAAATATTTATGAAAAAGCATTGAAATGAATAGAAAGAAAAGAAGCAAAAACAACAACAATAACATTAGATAAATTAGTGTTTACTGACACAGAAATACCAAAATCAGACATTATAAATATTTTATATAACACCAACAAAAATTTCAAAAGATACGTAGACAAAACATGTAAAGATTGTGAAAAAGATAATGAGAAAAGAGAGATAGAAATACAAAAAAGTTACACAAAAATATTAAATATATTAAAAGCCAGATGATTGATAAATGGTAGCAACACTGCTATAAATAGAGATTTTGTGAATAAACGAATAAATAATCAATTTCAAATAGTTTCAGAAAATGAACTTTCTTTGGAAGAGTTTGATGAAGCAACGATTTGAGAAGATTTATTTATGAATGGAGTTGCTGATGATAGCGAGTACGATTTATTGATTGATATTCAAAATATTTGAAATATTCTTTTTGAATCTTTTGTAGCACCAATAGAAATGGTTTTTTACTGATATCCTTGAAATTACCACAAAACTAATGAAATATCAACATTAGATCTATTAAAACAAAATGTATTAAACGAAGAAAATAATGGTACAACAGCAACAAGAAATACAACGAATACAACAGGAGATACCATTATAACAGGAGATAATAACAATGAAATTTTTGTCGAAGATGAAAATAATAATGGTACTACAAAAAGCGCTTTCATCGAAAAATCAGCACCAAAAGAAAATACATTAGATACAGATGATCCTGCTCTTAAAGAATTTTTTACAAAAAATAAAGTTTTTCAAAAAGCAACAACACAATGACAAAAAATACAATGAGATATTTGTAGAATAGGTGTTGATTGATGAATGATTGAAGAATCTGAAGAAGAACAAGAAGTTGATGAAGAAATATTAGAAGGATACCTCAAAAGCACTCAAATTAACATTGAAAAACAAAGTACTATATATCCTGAAAACGAAAATATCAAAGATGTAAGTCAGATTTTTTATGAACAATCAAAATGAACTGGAGAAAATAAGACATGAAGTAATGCAATTGCAAATACATATATAGAATCACTTTTAAGTGGAAAAGAGACAGAAGACTGTATGAAAGAATGTAAAAATTTACCAATAACAGAAAGAACTATATGTGAAATACAATGTCTTTGCTTTACACGAAGCCGACAAAAATCAAATGATCCAAGGACACAAAGTATGAACGATATGCTCAAATTAAGATTTTGTACCGTACCTGCAAAAAATCTAGCAATACCAAGAGGAAAAGACATTTATAGTTTAGATGAAATTTTGAATAGAATCAACAGTGTAATGGATAATTTGATCAATTGATGAGAAATGGTAAAATATCAAAGAACCAAAGAAGTGTTAGAAAATCCTATAGCTGATTTCAGCTTATCAAAAATAATATCATTTCAAGTAAATATAAATTCAAAACCAATTTTTAATACAAAAACGATCAAAGAAAAACAAGAAACGAAAAAAAATGATCTCCAAAAGATAAATGCAACAAATATTCCTCAACAAGAAAAAAATAAATATCTAATAATTTATGATCCAATAAAAGAAGAAGTAAGCAGAGAATTTACTTCATCATTACAAAATTTTCAAGAAAAAGAACACAAAAAAAGAGTACAACAAGCTCAAAAAGAACAAATGATGGATACAGAAATTAAAAAGATGGAAAATCCTATCATAGAAAAAAAAGGTGAAGTATTTAATACTTTCGTGGAATTTCTAGACAAAAATGTCTATTTTCGACAAAAGATGGAAGAAGAATTATTGAATATCAATACAACGGTAGAATTTCTTAATCAACAATTCTAAGTAAGAAAAGCAGCTGTAATAGCTTTCATAATAGCATAAGAAAAAGTTATAACCAAGACTCCAACAATGGCGTTTTTTATGGCTTTATTTCACGAAGAAGTAGCAGAAGAATCAGATGTCATAAAACTCGTTGCATACAAATATCATGCATAAACAATAAAACACGCTCCTATGAAAATACCAAGTTGAGACAAAAATTTAATAAGATAAACTAAATAATCCAACAACGTATCCCACGTAAAAATACCTGATGCCATTTGAGCAGATAAATTATTTTTCTTTTGATATTCATGAGCTTTAATATTATATTGATCCCAAACTTCACCAGGTTTTGCTACACTTTCAACAGCAGCTCCTATATTTTCATTGGGATCAGCTTTAGGAATAATTTCCAAATTCTGGGCAAACAAAAATGATGGTATAAACAAAGAAAAAATAATCATAATACAATATTTTTTCATATCCGACAAAAAAGAAATAAAATTTATTTTGTACATTCATTAACTAAAGGAGCCTGCTTTTTAAAGGAATTAAACAATAAAGAAATTTGAGATATCTTATCAAACAATTTCATTAATCTATTTTGAATAAACTGATTGGTATAAGCATCCCAACTACTCAAAAGCATATCAGCTGCACCATATTGAGAAATAGATGTTGCATAGTCAGTCTCTTGAGCTATTCTTTTTTTTATCAAAACCATACACCTATCATAATCACCATCTATCACAATATCTTTTGGAGAAGAAATTCCAAGTCATTTATAATAAATCATCAAAGACAAAAAGCAACTATTAATATATTTATCGATCAAAGATAATGATGCTGTATTTTGCAAAGAAAGAAAAGAAAGATTTCTTTGAGATTCGCTAGATACAACAGGTAAAGTAGTAGAAATTGTTCGATATTTTTTATATTCTTCACGAATTTTTTCGGGATTTTTAATATTTTCTACATCAGTAATAAATTTCACCCAAGCCAATCATTGCTCATCAGGAGCTAATTCTGAATACAAAGAAGCTTCTCTGGCATCTAATTTTCTAAGCATAACATCAAGAATATGATCATACCAATAAGTACTTTGAATATAAGTATAATCAGATTTTTTTTCACAATAGCTTTTGAGATGAGAACGAGCTATTTCCAAATCAGAAGAAGAAAAATACAAAGAAAAATAATTTCACAAGGTGTCTCAAGAAAGACCTATATTATTACAATCATCAGCAAAAGTAAATGAAAAAAAGAATCACAAAACAGAAACAACAATAAGAATCAGATTTTTATTTTTTTTCATATATAAAACATAAAACAATAAATAATTATTATTGAATAAGATTGGTCTTTATGGCAATACTAACAATATCTTTTCAAAGTGAATCTTTGATAACATAAATAACTCTACGATTTATTGTATCATAACGATATTCACCAGTCAATGTAGAAGAAGCATCTCTAGGAATATATACAGAACCTTTTGGTGATATATACAGCAAACATTCTTTATCCAAAGATTGAATACAACTTCATCAAACAAACGATCAAAAACTTGACTGAGTAAGATCTACTTTGGAATAAAATGGTTCTTTCTGATATAAGGTAATATTTTGAAGACCATAAGATGGTATTTGAATCCAGAACACAGTATTTCAAGATGTTTTGTTTACAACACGAAGTAATGGTGTTCCAGTAAGAAGATCCAACGATAATACATACATATCCTGATATTTTGGAAGAAGAGATATATTTCCATCAATACTAATACTACCTATTTCATTGGAAGCAGTATCATATAATCAAATAGTATTTCCTAAACTAAAAATAGAACCGGTAATAATAGTTTGTTTAGGTCAAACAAAAAATCATCAAAATGAATTTGCCAATGTACCAGAAAATTCTTGCCATACATTATTTCTTTCTCTTTGAAACACAACCATTCACTGATCAATATCATGAGAAAGTTCTGCAATAAGTTGACCAGATGATTCTGATAAAGGAACAAATTTTTTCATAGTAATTTCAGGAACTTCGATATTCAATATAACTTTTTGAATTTGTTTATTTTTACTAAAATCCTCTGCTCAAACGATATATTCCAAAGAAGTAGCTCAAGTAAAATAAAGACCTGTAAGTTGAACACGACCAGATAATGCATTTCATTGTTTCGTATAAATTATTTTGTTGTCTTGTTCTATCCACATTTTAGAAATTCCAACATTATCTAACCAATCTAATGTAAGTGAATAGTTTGTTCAAACATATCATTTATGCGTAGATCAAGTACTAACAACCTGTGAAATAGAAGGTCTTTCTAAAGTAATTATAACTTCAGGTCAGATAGTATCAGCTACAATTTGTCTTCAAGCAACAATTTGATTTGACCAAGGACCTGAAGGAATATAACGAGGTTTATTTACTGTTCATTCATTTTTTAAAGAAACAACTTCTGTATATTGCCAATTTCTTGGAATATCCTGTAATCATAACGAAATAGTTTGTTGAGATGGTTTATAAAATTGGATATCAGCAATAACTCAAGAATATGATCATCAAGACAAAAATTCCAAAATATTTCTAGGTTTAGAAGAACTCTTGGATTTATAATAATAAGTTTCTTTGAAATCAATTAATGAAGAATCGTATTTGGTATTTTCTGGCAAAAGAAGAATATATTTTTTACTTAATAATTCATCATCCAAGAAACGATATAATATATTTTTATCATTATAGGTATCTATTCTATGATTGAGTTTGAGAAGATATCAATCAACCGTATCTCACAAAGTATTTTGATTCAACCAAGACATTTGAATAGCATCAAAAGATTGTCCTGTTACCTTAAAATTTTTGATTTCTTGAGCAGGTGAAGCAACCTTTACAAGAATACCATTAAAAGAAGCATACCCATTTTCATCCACAATTTTATTTAACAAATCATCATAAGAATCAATATAAGAAAATTTAAACACTGGTGGAGTATACACATGAAGATTTTTATACATACGAGCATTTTTAAATTCAGACTTTTGATTTGCATATTTTATATAAATATTATTGTTATCTCGCATAACTACATCTTCTTTACCATTTTTATTAATATCCACTGAAAAATAATTATCATCAATAGCATTAATAAAAGAATCTGATTTTACAACATTTACCATTTTTCAAGATAAGGTATCCTCTACAAAAATACCACGAACATATGGTGAAAGATCTGGAGATACGGTAGTTGATGATGTGGATTGATTAGGAGAAGATGTATTTGATAATTCCTGACTTGCCAATAAAAATGGAGAAGAACAAGAAGAATAAGATTTTCTTTGAAATCAAAGTTTTGCATAAGTAGAATTAATTGTTGATTGAAGATTTCATAAATAATCAGTAGTTTTTTCGTAATCTGATTTTGTCATATTAAGATCGTTTGGATCTGATCAAAGCAATGTTTGATAATATCAATCAACCAACGAAGAATTAGTATCCATATATGCTTCCAAAGGAGATTTTTGAGATTGAATACGTTTATATGTCTCTTGATCAGTAACAAACAAAGGAGATGAAAGCGAAATATCCAAACGTTCATCATCAACTAAAGCAATATCATTACGTTCCAAATGAGCAATAAAACGATCATAAGATCAAATGGTTTTTGCAAGTTGACGAACTTCAGTTTGTTTTTTTACAACAACAGATTCTATCTCTTTCTGAAGCATCTGTAATTGTTGTGACGCAGGAGAAATCTTTGCAGGCGTATTTATTGATGAAATCATAGTATCCAATTTTTGAGTCATGGAAAAATTATCATCCATACGAGATTTAATTTTTTGTAACTCTGTTGAAAGCTGACTATGAGCAACTGAATATTCTAATCAATCTGTTTGAGATAATAAAGGAGAAACATCTATATCAATTGCGGGTATAGGAAATGTAAGATTAACATTACCAATATCTTGTTCCAAGAATTCTTTTACTTTAGTATATCCACTACTAGCAGTATTTAGAGCCTTACCAAAAGATCAAGTATTAACCGCTCAACTTATAGCATTACTAACTGTATAAGGAATACTATTGACTACGGAAGCGACCTGTTCAAGGAATCAATGAAACAAAGAAAAATCCATTTTAAATTGCAAGAATCAATCAAATTGCAAATCAAATCATTCTAATTTTTTATCAACTCACCAATTAACCGTTTGATCAAAAAAATCAAAAATAGGAACATCCCAAGTTCTCTGAGTCATCTGTTCAACTCTTGATTTTATTCATTTTTCCCCTACTAAACCAATACCCTGTTTCAAAATACAAAATACTTTTGATACAAGTTCTATGGTATCCAAAGTTACTGAAAATTCTTGAGTAATATTTGGTATTTTTGGTGCAGGAGGAAGTAGTGTTGGCAAAGAAAAATCTAATTTTGGAATAAAAGATGGTAAATCAGGTAATACAGGAGGTGAAGGTAATATAGGTATTTCTGGTATATCATACGAATCAAAATTGAATGTGAAATCAAAATCCAATCATCATGCCAAATTGAAATCAACAGGAGCAGGAATATTTGGTAATTGAGGCATAGGCAATGAAATAGGAACAAATATAAACCTTGGCAAAACAATATTAATACCCAAATCAATATGAGAAAGATCTATATTTATATTAGGAATTTTAAAAGGAGGTATAGGAATAATTGGAATCTGAGGAAAAAGAAAACTCAAACTACATCAATAAGCACCATATCCATCACGAGAACATGTTCCACAATTTTTTGTCCAATTTGCAGAAATATCTATAATAACTTGATATGTTTCAATTGCTGTCATAATCAAAATCAATGAATCAATCCACTTTGCATAAATTCTTGCATTCACATTAACCCAGGAAATTAAAGTTGAAGAGAACGTAGAGACAAATCAAAGAATATCAGACATATATTTATCTACAAAATGCATCCATTTATAAAGTTGAAGAGGAAAATCTTTGTATTGTTGTAATATTTGTATATTTTGCTGAACATTTCTTACTAATAAAGTAACTTCACTATAAAATTCAGAAAATCCATCAACACTAGTAGAAAATGTTGCACAGGCAGAAAGATTATCTATTTTTTGCTGAGTAGATGATAATAAAGTCTTTTTTTCTGATTCATCAAAAGATGACCAAGGATAACATTTATCATCAGTAGATTCGGTAGTTAAACAATTTTTAATAAAATTCAATCTAGGAAGCGATTGTATTTTTTCAGAAAACAGAGTTAATTGTTTTCACATATCGGATAAAACGGCTGGAATATCATTTACAATCAAATTAGAATCTGGTGTAATTGTTTTTGATTCTACAATTTTTTTAAGAAAAGACTCCTCTTTTTCTAAAGAAGTTTTGAGTTGCTGTTGGGTTTTGGTATCTTTCATAGCGTCAATTAACTTTCTTTCTTCTTGTAATAAGGAGAGTTGAGTTGCTGCTGAATTACTATCAATACCACCACAAACCGATGCTATTTCATGAAAAGCTTCTAACCATTGTTTCAGTGTCTGTTGCTGATTTTTGAGCCAAGATCTCAAATAAGATTCATACTTTACAATTTCATCAGTAGTAAGTAATGGAATATTGAAAATAATATCTCTAGTAGAAAGATCAACCAAAGGAACAGATTCAAACATAGTAATAAGTGATTCGAAAGGATTATTAGCATAATCTGTAGCCTGTTGATATCCTTGCTTTGAAGATGCAATAATTTTAATTTTATCCAAAGAATTTTTAGCTTTTGAGGTATCTACTTTAGAAAAATCATCTTTTTTTGCTGATGCTATTGCTCAAGACCAATTAGCTGCAGAAAATAATCAACCAAATCAATCTGCCATTTGAGATAACTCTGGTAAAGTAACATTAACAGTAAGTTTAGTTAAATTATTTACCATATATTTTATTTGTCTTCACATCCAATCTTTAACAAGAATTTTTATAATACCCTGAGCATTACTATCTTTTATTTTTAAATCAATAGTTGGTCATTCAAAAAATTGCATTGGATCCAAATTAAGCGTAGTATTAAACGAAGTTTTGGTATATGTTGTTGTTTGTTTTGTGGGTTTAGAAGAAAAAGAAATATACCCAAATCATCAAAAATTTCATCTTGGAACAGCCATTGTCCATGAACTATTTTCTGAACCACGAGAGGACAATCTAAATGGAGAAACATGTGTTTGTTGTTGAACAATAATCGTATTAGAGAGAACTTTAGCTGATCACACTTGTAAAGGTTGTTCACAAGATCAATTACGAGTAGCATCCAAAATCCACGGATCCAAAGATTCAGTAGTTACTATATCCGTACCGGTATTTTGAGATCATCAACAAGAATATAATGGAAAAGAAGTTACAATACAGTTACCTCACAAATCTCTAAGCAAAGGAGGAATATTTGTACCAACAGCATACGGACCAAAACAAAGAGCTACCCCCATTTCCAACGTAAGAGTAGGTACAATATACAATCTAATCTGAGAAGGATATATTCATCAAGAAGGAGGAAATCCTGGTGATAATCAAAATCAATCACTTCAAGGCATCTGTTGAACAATAGGAACAAAACTAGATCAAATCATAGGAATTGGTCCAACAGGAGTCTGTAATGTTCATGGGAAAAAGATAGCTGGAAATCCTGCTCAAAATTTTTGATTAATTAAAGTAAATAAAGGTCATAATGGATTAGGTAATGTTGGTGTGCATCAAAAAATATGATAATTTCAAGGAGCTAAAAACGCCTGATTAAAAGGAATATAATTGAAAGGGAAAGGTGGTTTACAAGAAGATTGTCAAAGTTTAAATCATTCACAAAGTCAATTAAGTATTTTATCTAATCAATCAGTAACAGGTGCTAACATAGTATTTACAGAATCCATATTGATCTCAAAACTATTAGTAGACGATGTCAAAAGATTGGAAATAGTTCATGAAGAAAAAAGATTAGCAACATTCCAAGATTCAAAAACATCTTGCATATTACCCAAATTAGAAATCTGACTATAAATATCATTAACCGAATTTTGTACAGAACTTGCACATCATTCATCACATTCTTCTATATCTCCGGATGACACATTTTGAGGGGAAGAAGGAACAGCATCAGCAAGTATTTTTTCACCTTCTTGTTGTCAAGTATGTGCAAGATCATCAATTTTACTTTGGATATCTTCAAATTTTTCCTCATAAGATCTATGATTTTGATTGGAAATATTAAAAAATATCCACTGCGATTTTTTACAACTATCAAGAGGTGAAACAAGAATATCAAAATACGTGTCTAATTTTTTATTATTATCCAGAGATGAAAAATCTTTTACATCAATTGAAACACTAGGTTCTCAAACATAGGTAACTTCATACGAAAAGCGTAAAAAATCAGATTTATCCAAAGAAATATTATCTAAAATAAATAAGTTATCAGAAGCATTTAATCGGACAATATCTTTTGTAGGATCAAAATTACCAGATTCTTTTTGAAATGATACAATAACATTATTCTGATCTGCAACAATATTCCAAGGTCAAAGAAGCTTATCGATATATGTTGCTTGTATATTATTTTTCAATCAAAGAACTGTTGTAGTTATTTTTACGTTATCTCAACTAAGAAGAGCTCATGAATTAGTATCTTGATATGTTTTATATATACTAATATTGGTATTTCAAGAAAGTTGCAACAATGTTTTATATCAAATATCTTGCTGCGAAAGTTCTTTTTCATAAGAAGGAATATACGATATTGGCGAAAGTGTATAGTTATTAAGCAATTGATCATTGGCTAATTCTTGAGAATAATTGGACATCAAACTAACAAAAGAATTTGGATCAAAATTATTTAAAACAGAATCAAATGAAGGTGGTAGTTCATCAGAGGAAGAATTTTGAGAAGAATTTTCATTAACAGATCAAGTCTGATTAATAATATTCCATCATTTAATATGAACTAGACTCTCATCTTGAATATAATAATCAGAATCAACCACAACACCAAAACTTTTAATCAATTTTATACTATCTTTTTGTCTATTATACCAATGAGTATCGCAAGCATAAGGAAGCGTTGATACATAATTATTTCAGTTTTTAGTTGATCATCAATAAAATATTTTTATATCACCCAAAAGATCATTGGTAATAATGTCTATATTTCCATCCTTATCCATATCCTCAAAAAATAGTTGCTGCAATCAATCAACAGAAGCAGGTAAAGTAGAAATCTGATCTTGAGAAGCATTAATATTTAAACAAATAAGTTTTCCATCAACATCAATAACTCATTTATTATTTGTATACACTCTCAATTGATTTTTTGCCGTTCGAATCAAAATATCCGGATAATTATTTGCATCAACATCACCGACAAAAACATCTTTTATACTATCAGACAGATAGACAAGATTTTGCATATCAGAATAAGGATGTGTTCCTCCATAATTTTTCAAAAGTTTAATAGATCCATCTGTGAATACCGCCAATAAATCCTCCAAACTATCATTATTAAAATCTATAGGAACTACTTTAAGCAAAGATTGTCAAGGTTCTGCATTAATAATATCCCCTATTCCCAAATCTAAAGAAACATTAGAAATTTCTTGGTTATCAGATATTCTCGATAAAACAGGATCTCAAAAATTAATAACAAATGGAGAAGCAAAAGGAATTGTAGATTCTCCTACCGTTTTCCCATCT
This sequence comes from uncultured Candidatus Peribacteria bacterium, assembly GCA_964586005.1. Taxonomy (GTDB): domain Bacteria; phylum Patescibacteriota; class Gracilibacteria; order Absconditabacterales; family Absconditicoccaceae; genus UBA5124. The sequence continues at coordinate 17,211 of CAZPFR010000009.1, forward strand.
GCAAACAAAGTAATATTTTTAAAATCAGATCTAAATCAGATTCATAATTCATAATTATCACTATCCTCTATAGATGTATTTCATTTTTCTTCAAAGATTCATAACACATCAACTATTCATATTCATTTTTTACCGTTTGTTGTTCATTCTGAAAAAGTAATAATTTTTTCATAAGAAGCAGTATTAGAAATCATTACTTGAGACATATCAAGAGAATATTTTTTTCTCACAAAAAATAATGATCAGATTTGTTTTCCTTGATATAAAAGATTCCAACGACTATATCACTGAAGCATTTCATCAGATAAAATAATGTTCAATCCAGTATTCCAAAATCATTGATTTGTATCAAACAAAAGTTCACCATCAAAAGTCAAAGAAGTATCAGTAATTTGAAATGAAGAAGATTCACTAGTATCCAAAACAAAAGATGCAGATCAACGAGAAGAATTTTTTAATGTAGACAGAGGATCTTTTGAAGAAAAGATCACAATATCTTTGACTGGCGATAAAGAAACAGATCAAACAGAGGAAATTTGTGAAACTAATTGTCACGATAAGAAAATAAGTGATGGTTTAGTACCAACAAAGTCATACATTTGGCCATCTTGAGAAACAAGAGAAATAACTTTTTTCAAACGAGATGGTTCAACTGATTGAGTGGTAACAGCCAATAATTTATTTGAGTCTGACATAATTGTAGCAATATATCCTGAATCTACAGCATCATTTGTCCAAAGATTTCACCAATCAGATCCAAAAAGATTGAGATACAT
>CAZPFR010000009.1:18086-34144 GCA_964586005.1 uncultured Candidatus Peribacteria bacterium
GGATTTCACCAAGCATCGCTAACAGATATTTTTGCATCTAAGGTATCTCCTATAGACAATAATTTTGAAGAAGTAGACAATGAAACAGCATAAGGAGATCACTCTTTAATAATAATTGGAATAGTAATAGTATCTAGACCTGGAATTTCCAAAATAAGTTCATCATTTCAAGCACGATATTTTGGCATAAGATAAACTATTTGTCCAGAACCATTCAATAAATAAGTAGACAAAGAAACAAAATTTCCAGATGAAATAATTCACGGAGTAACTAAACCATTTTTACTCCTAATTTCAAAAGGAACATCCAATGGAAGTCAATCTTGAGAATGTAAAGAAATACCTATTCTTGGTAATGTAGCATAGGTTGAATCAATTCCTGTAAGAAAAAATGACAATGGTGATTGAAGTTTATTATTATCATAAAGTATCTTTGATCAATATTTAATTTTTATATTTCAAGGAACAATAACTAGAGACTCTTTTGCTCAAACATCTGAACCAGTTACAAACAAAGTGACTGTCGTTTTTTGTTGAACAACCGGAGATTGATAAACGATATTGGTTGATTCAAAATCAATAATTTCATTGGTTTGTAAAGAAGTACCAAATGACGTAACAAAAGATCAATTACCAGTTCTAACATAAGCATAATAAGAATTATCAGTCAAAGATATAGATTTTCCAGAAAAATCTTGAGCCGATAAACGAACAGGAACAAGTGTTCATGCCAATAACCTATTATTGTTTGCGGGAACGGTAATATCAATTGATTTAATTGAAGAAAACGAAGATTCTTCTCAGGTAGAAAGAATAATATTTGTTCGATATTCTCAAATATCACCTGAAAGCAATGCTCATGGTTGTTTGTTTAATGCAAATGTATTTTTTAAACTCTGATTTCGATTTTCAAAACTAGTTACTAATCAAGACCAAAATTCTTCAAATGAAGGACCAACTTCAAGAGAAAAATCAAATTTTACTGATCATGGAATATTTTCTCGCCAACATTGTAAAGCAGTTACCCAAGGCATTTTTCATTTTCCCTGCTCTTCTTTGAGATCAAATAATAATTCTGTATAACTAGAATCTATTCAACATTTAGCAAGAGTAGTTGAATAAAGAGGATCATTTTCTAATTCAGGAGATTCTATTATTTTATTTTCTGTTGTTGATGATATTTTCTGATTTTTTTGAATATTTTGAATAAATGCAGGTGTTTCCGCTACAGAAAGATAATCCAATCTATCCGAATTAATATAAGCAACTTCATATCAAGAAGCATTATAAGATGGTGTAATAAATGATCAAGTATTTGGATGTTGAGTAAGATATCCAGAAAGAATATATGATATTTTATTATTAAGATCAAAGGATTCTCTGCTAGACAATAAATCAGACTCAACATAGGTTTGATTTTTTTTTGAATAAACAGGAAGTGTTTGATAATACAACAATTCAGCTATTTCATAAATATACTCTGATCCAAGTAATTCAATAAAATAATCTTCGGGAAGATATATACTACTACGAGTTTTTGGTGATGCTAAAGGATCTGTTTTAGACAAAAAATCAAATGCTCAAGAATTTGCTGAATAATAAGATAAACGTTTTTTTTCTTGTTGTAAAAGAAGTGTATTATATTGTTTAACTTTTTGTTGTAAATAAGAACGGATCGAACTTTCTATTTCTGGAATAGTTTTAAGTACAAGACTAGATCATTGCTGTTTATATACAGAAACATCATAAATATTAGGATAAACAAAAGAAACAACATCTCATCCAAGTCATTGAAAACTTACAGATCTTGGAGCATCTATAGGTCTATCACTAGTAGACTGAGATAATCATTGCTTTAGAGTAGGTTCTGGTTCTTTATCAATAGTCGGAATTGTTGAAATTTTTTCCTGCAATGTATAAATATCTTTTTGAAAAGAATTTTCTTCAGAGTTTAAATAATCAGAAATAGTTTCGATTAATTTTACTTCAACATCAACAGGTTCTGAGTCTATCTCAGTTTTTTCTGTAGTAAAAGATAATGCTTTTATTTTTGATTGAAGATCCTTGAGAGAAGTAATCAAAGCATCGGTTTCTTGACAAACTTGTTTATAGGTTCATTGACATCAACAAAAAGAAAGAAGAGGAAATGTAGCACAATTTTGAAGAGCATTGATAGTAGCTTTCTTTTTTTCCAAAAGATCTATAGGAAATGCTATACGTTCCAATGAAGAATACTGAGAAGAAAAAAGTGAAAACGTAACAGGTAATTTTGTATATTTTGCATTAAGACGAGACAACGAAGTTTTGAGAGAAGTTGACCAAGAAGAAAGAAATTGTGTTTCCTCATTATATAAACCTTCAATTTCCTTCATCCTATCGAAATAAGACAAAGAAGGAACCAAACTCAAATTAGGAAGAATATCTACAGCAGATTCCAACTGAGAAGTTAATCCAGAAAGAATATCAGCATAATATTGATGATTATACACTGAAGATATAGATCTAACTCATGACAATAAAACTCAAGATTTTGCAGAAAGAAGAAAAGAAAAATCTAATATATTTTTATTGATCTCTTTGGTTCAAGATAATAAAATTTGTAAATCAGAATTAGATGTATCAAAAGAAAAAGTAATCTGATCTTCTAGAGAAGAAATATTTTTAAAAAAATAGTCATAATGTTTCCAAAAAAGTCCAGTTTGAGCAAATTTATTTTCATAGGTTCCATTAATTTGATCAGGACTTGGTGAAATATTTTTTATTCTAGAATCAATTGTTTTGTAGGTATAATTGAAAATTTCTTTTTTATCTTTACATTTTCATCAAAGAAAATCTGGAGCTCTCCACGATTGCATCAAGGTATTAACATAAACAATCTTATCTTTTTTAGATCACTTATCATCTTTATTTTTCCATATACGAAAATAATCAAGATCATCATATGTATAAAAAAGTTTTTGCGTTCAAATAATTTCCCTGTATCAATCTTTTTCTGGTCAATAAAGAGAAGAAGGATAATTATCTGTTTCTCATTTTATATATTTTGGATAATCCAAAGATCAATAACGATCTTGTACTTTTATAAGAGAAGCATAGAGAGAACTTCAAAGAACAGAATCGGCAAACATCTTTTTTCAGGTAAGGGATGTCGATCCTCCTAAATCATAAATAGGAAATGTAGAAGATTTATAGTTATACCCATTGAGAATGTATTGAGGTGGATTTTTTGCTAATGCTCAAGAATCCAAATTTAATGAAGATGCTCATCACCATCATCTAATTGCAAAATCATTTACTGTTTCTTCTTCATCGCCAACGTATTCAAATTTTTTAGTTTTACAAAATATTTTAATTCCCAATATTTTATAATAATTAGCACAAACTAATTCTCTATGTATTTTAATTTTATTTGCATCATAAGCATCATAATCTCCAGCAACAGATGAAAGATTATATCATCTATTAGCATCTACTTGAGTAGCAAAAAGTCCATAACTAGATCCCAAAGATTTTCATGATAAAGATCAATATTTTTCATTTTCTACTAAAATACCAGACAATGAATCAAGATTTCTAAATGTTCCTCTATACGTACTAAATTCTTGAGCAGAGGAAATATCCCCAGCAAAAGATCAAAAATAATAATTTTTATAATGATCATCAACAACTTGTTCACACCAAAATTTAGGAATTCAAAGTATTTTTTTATTCTGAGTTTTCCAATTTTGGTGAACATAATCAGTAATAATTGGTGTTGTCATATACCAACGATATTTTTCTATTTGCTGATCCAATGTTTTTTCCATAAGATCATTAAAAGATATTATTACTGGAGAAATTCATTTTGAAATATCACCAACTACAAGACTATCTTTCAATGCTAATTTCTTTATGTGAGAATCTACACCATCAACAAGTTCATTTTCAGAAGTTTTTTTATACCATCTAGCAGAAGATTGAACATTATCCCTAATAGTAGACAAAAAAACTCAAGGATAAAGATTTTCATATCATTTTAAAAGTTCTTTTATAACTGTTGACAACATTTTTGTTGGAACAGTAGAAGATCCCAAACCATCCAATGAGCCATCTGAATCTGAAAGTATTTTAGATAATTCAGGATTATCTTTTGCAGCTGATCATAAAGAAGACATCAAATCATTCATTGAATCATTATGTGTTTTTTTGAAATAATCTAACATCAAATTAGTATATCTATGATATCCAATATCTTCCGCAAACATAAAATTATTGATATACAAAGGCAAAGAATCTTCCAAAAACGTAGATTTCATAGAAACAAAATCATCATACCGTATCATAGATGATACAAAATCAGAAGGAGATTTTAAATATGTTTTCAATTTTTTAAAAAAAGATTGATAATCTTTAACTTCAGATCAAAAATTTAATAATCAATGCCAAATTTCTGGTTGTCATTTAGGGTTATTATTATATACAAAAAATTGTTTAGACGTATTATAAATAAATTGCTGATCTTCAAAATCAACATAAGGAAATATCGTAGGATAGATAAATCAATTATGCTCAACAACAGGCAAAGGAATATCTCAAACAAAAACAGCTCAAAGCAAACGGGATGTTTCTGATTTAATACCATCAAAATACATATTTTCCAACATTTTTGTCAAATCAATAGCCTTGAAATTTTTAGTATTTATCGGCAATATCAATGCTTTAGAATTGGATATTTTCTTTTGAATATAATCAGTTGCATACCAGTCAATATCGCTTTTTATATTTTGATACAAATCTTTATCAACAAAAATAGCAACCAAATTAGTTCTATCGGTAGGGTTTTCAGCAAAAACTCATCATATATTGACAAAAAACCAACTTTGAAAAAAGTAGGATAAAATATAAACAATCAACAATATAGATATCAAAAGCTTTTTACGCAAAAAACTCATTAATTAGATTCGGAATAAAAATCTAACAAAACAATACATACAAACTATATAAAAACAAAATTAAAAATAAATAAAAAATCAGATTTTCTATCCTTTTTTAAATTGACAATTATCGTTAAATATATATTATCAAGGCACATCTAGTAATTACTAGAATAAAATTAGTATATTACCCTCAAAATGAACGAACCACTCCCTTCTCTCTTAAGACCAGAAACATTAGAAGAATGTATAGGACAAGATCATCTCATATGAGAAAATAAACCTATACGTGTTTTTTTGGAACAAAAAAAAGTACCTTCTATGATTTTTCGATGACCTCCTGGATGCGGAAAAACAACAGTAGCCAGAGTTATAGCAAATACTATCGATGCTGAAACATTTTTTTTATCATGAGTAACAAGCAAAAAAGAAGACCTTAAACAAATTTTAGTACAAGCAAAAACAAATAAACAATACGGAAAATCAACAATATTATTTTTGGATGAAATTCATCGTCGAAATAAAGCTCAACAAGATACATTACTCCCTTATGTAGAAAAGGGAGATCTGATTTTAATTGGGGCAACTACAGAAAATCCAAGTTTTTCAATCAATAGTGCACTTCTTTCCAGATCAAGAACATTTGTTTTCGAAAGATTAGGCGAAAATGATATTACCAATTTTATTAAAAAAAATCGATCAAAAATTCTGATATCTCATCCATGAATTATTATTTCTGACGAAATTATTGGATATATAGCAAGACTTGGAAATGGAGACCTTAGAAATAGTTTAAATATTTTAGAAGCAACGATTTTTTTGAAAAAAACCGGAGAAATAACAGAAGATGACGTAAAAATTGCAGGTCAAAAAAATCTTTATTACGATAAAAACGGTGAAGAACATTATAACATTATTTCTGCAATTCACAAATCATTGCGCGACAGCAATGCTGATGCGGCATGCTACCGAATTCAAAGAATGCTCGCCGGCGGGGAAGACCCGCTCTACATAGCGAGAAGATTACTCCGCTTCGCATCCGAAGACATCGGCCCCGCCGACAACAATGCACTTCTTTTGGCAAACCAAGTATATGATGCCGTAGCAAAAGTAGGAATGCCAGAATGTGATATATTTCTAATACAACTAGCTCTTTATCTAGCTAAAGCTCCAAAAAATAATATTACCTATAAAATTTCTCTAGAAACCAAAGCTGATATCGAAAAATATGGGAATTTACCAGTACCTATAGGAATAAGAAATGCTCCAACTACACTAATGAAAGAATTATGATACGGAAATTGATATCAATATGTTCATGATCAACCAGATAAAAAAACCACAAATCAACATTTTCCTGAAAAATTAAAAGAGAGAAAATATAACAAATAGGCATTTTAATGGAAATTTTAACACCTTGAAATAATATTGCAGTTATATAAAATGACTACATTTATTTTTTATCTATTTCTCATGAAGAAATATATTGGTTATGTAATAATAACTGCACTCCTTTTAGGATGATGTACAAAAAACACACCACAAGAGAATACTATAGAAAAACAACAAATTACAGAAGCAACAGAGCAAACTTTTAAGGAAAATGAAGCAACATTCGAATGAACATTAAAAAATTTACTAGAATTATGAAAAAATATCGAATGTTCGTTTAACTTTGAAGATGAAACAACAAAAGAAGAATGAAAAATATTGGTAGCCAAAAAAGAAATGAAAAGCACTGCAAAGGTATTTTTAAAAAAGGAAAATATAGGCTTTGAAGCATATACATTGATAAAAGATGATTATACATATTCACGAAGCAATGCTGAAAAGTCACAATGAGTAAAATTTAAAGTATCAGAAAATAATAATGAATCATCAAATAAAAAAGATCCTTTAGATGAAAAAAGACTTCAATTTATATGTGAAGAAAAAGAAATAGATAAGAATGAATTTACAATTCCTTCGGAAATAGAATTTACAGATATAACAAATAATTTATAAAAAAATGGAGCAAATGCTCCATTTTTTTATAATCAACAACATTTTTTATATTTTTTTCAGCTTCAACAAGGACATAATTCATTAGGTTTTGGTTTTTTTGACGAAGTTTCAATTATATCTTTATAAGGAGTTTCTCAAGATACTTCAAACACTTCTACATCAGATGATTGTATATTTTGAGATGAAGATCAAGCTTTTTGTAAAATTTGTAAATAATCTGATTCAGTAGAAATGGTAACTTGTGGTTCTACAGAAACTTTAGATGAAAAATCAATATTTAACAAATACAATGTAACATCTTGTTTTAATCTAAATAATAATTCCTGAAATTTTTCAAAAGCTTCTTTTTTATACATAACCAAAGGGTCAATTTGGGCATATCCCATAAGTCAAACCTTATCTCTCAAATATTCCATCTCATCAATATGTTTTATCCAAAGAATATCAAGATTATACAAATAAATATCTTTCAAAAGAAAATATGCTATCATAGGATCCAAAGAAGAGAGATGTTTAATTATTCTAGAAGTAAGATATTCAACAAGAGCTGGTTCTAAATGAAGAAAATCTTTTCCCATAAATTGATCAGGTTTTTCAATACCAAATTCTTTAACAGCTGTATCCAAAAAATCAGATTCTGATTGTCCTATAGTTTTCGCAGTAGCAATTTGAAAAGAAACAACCTCTGAAATATTTTGAGGAATTTCAGAAATCATTGATTCAAGTAAAAGAGATCTGCGATCTTCATCTTGTTCAGAAAACAAAATATCATCTCTTTTTTTATAAATAGCTTGTCTTTGTTTATTGATAACACTATCGTACTCAAACACATGCTTTCTTGATCAAAAATGCCAAGCTTCCATTTGTTTTTGTGCTCTCACAATAGAACTAGTAAATTGTTTTTGAGTAAGTTCTAGGTTTTCTAATTCTGTTTTAGGTAGTAACATTGCAGCCATAGATTGAATTCTTTCTCATCACATTTTTCTCATAATCAAATCATCCAAAGCAACGAAAAATACAGAAACTCAAGGATCTCATTGTCTTCCTGCACGACCACGAAGCTGATTATCTATACGTCTTGATTCATGTTTTTCTGTACCCAAAATAAAGAGTCAATAATGAAAATCTTTTTGAATCAATTCTTTTGAAGAAACTATTTCAATCAATATTTTAGCATATCAATCTTCATTTTTTTTCTTACGAGAATTAAACATAACTTTAAATACAATTCAATCTAATTCTAATCACTTAGATTCTATAGTGCGAATTTGTTCTTCACTCAAATTCCAAACATGCATCAAACCATCCATAGTCAATTCGTATTCGAATTGAGAATAGACAACAGCTGAAACAGAAGATGGTGTTTTTGCAAAAACCATTTTTTTAATCCATTGTGCATAATTATCTGCTAATTTAGTATTGAGTCATTTATCTAGTTTAATATCTGTACCACGTCAAGCCATATTCGTAGCAACAACCACACTTTTAAATTTACCAGCTTGAGCAACAATATGAGCTTCTTGCTCATGAAATTTTGCATTCAAAACATAATGAGTTATTCATTCTTTTTCCAATACCCTAGAAACATGTTCAGAAGTATCTATTGAAGATGTTCCAATCAAAATAGGTTGTCCTATTTCATAAGCAAATTTAATATATTCTTTTACAAATTTCCACTTTGCTGATTGATTAAAATAGACTTTATCATGTTTATCTACTCTAATAGTTGGTTTGTTAGTTGGAATTTCCAAAACAGAAAGCTCATAAATTTTTTCAAATTCCTCTCCCTCCGTAGTAGCAGTACCCGTCATACCTGATAACTTTTTATATTGTTTGAAAAAATTTTGATACGTAATCGTTGCCATTGTTTTGGACTCTTTTTGAATAGTAACCGTCTCTTTGGCTTCAATAGCTTGATGTAATCATTCGGAAAATCTTCTTCCTGGCATAGTACGACCTGTATGTTCATCAACAATCAATACTTCTCAATTAACTACGATATATTCTCTATCTTTTTGATAAACAGCTTGTGCTCTTAGAGCGTTTTCAATATGATGAATTTCTTCATATCAAATATCTTTATATAAATTTTCAACTTTCAAAATTTCTTCTAATTTTTTAATTCCCATACCACTAAGAGAAACTGTTTTTGTTTTCTCATCTATATAATAATCACCATCTTCTTCTTGTTGAAGATCATCTGCATGAACAAGTTCATTAAGTAATCATTTAGAAACTTTTTTCTTAGCTGAACAAGGTTGTAACAAACGAACTATTTGAGAATAATAAACATATTTATCAGTTGCCTCAGCACTAGCTTCAGAAATTATCAAAGGAGTTCTAGCTTCATCAATCAAAATACTATCAATTTCATCAACAATTGCATAATGCAAAGGTCTTCGAACCAAAGATCTTTCTTTAATGGATTTTACTAAATTATCTCTCAAAAAATCAAATCATAATTCTGAATTTTCAACATAGGTAATATCTCTTTCATACATTTCACGTCTTTGTTGTAATGGTACTTTCTTGGTAACACATCAAACAGTAAGTCAAAGAAATCTATAAACATATCACATCCAATCAGAATCACGAGAAGTTAGATAATCATTAACAGTAACAACATGAACTCATTTTCATTGCAAAGCATTGAGATAAACAGGAGCTACAGCAACCAATGTTTTTCCTTCTCAAGTTTTCATTTCTGCAATAATTCATTTATGAAGAATAACTCCTCACAAAAGTTGTACATCATAAGGAATCATATCCCAGACTAATGTTTGACCTCTAACTTCTATCTCTTTACCAACCATTTTTTTACAAGCTTGTTTAACAAGCCCAAATGCTTCAGGTAAGAGATCATCCAAGTTTTCTCCTTTCTCAATTCTATCTTTAAATTCTTGCGTTTTTTTAGGAAAATCTTCTTCACTCAAAGATTCATATTCTTGATACCAAAAATTTGCTTGCTGCACAAGAGGTTTGAGTGCATTTATTTGTTTCTGATTATAATTTCCAGAGACTAAATTTAATATCCATTGTAACATACATAAAAAATAAGTAATAAAATTTACAGCAATTAAGTATAGAAAAACAAGCAAGGAAAACAAGTGATTTAATAAATTTTTATAAACGTTATAGGATTAGATATTCCCCTTGCAAGTAGTCGAAGAAGTTTTTTTTCTCTTTTCAAAAATTCTGCATGTCCTGTATGATAGACAGACACAGAATAACTAGATTTCTTATCACTAATATTTTCAGCAAAAATATTTTCCAAAGTAGATTTGTTATAAAATCTCATTTTAGTATATCTTGCTTTTTCTATAGCTTTTTGAGCAGTAAAGTAAGAATAATTACAAGGTATCAAGGTATCTACTCAAGCATCTTTAAAATAACGAAGATCTTGTTTAATTCTATGATGAACCAACGGCATAGACCAAGAACACGTATCCAATAAATATTTCCAGTTTCTAAATTCTTTTCCTCGATAAACAAATGGAAAATGAAATGTTTTGATAGTACGTTGATGTAAAGATAAATCATATTTTTGAGCCAAAATTGTTAATTGTTTCTGTCCTTCTTGAAGATCAAAAAAGTCACCAAAAAATCCAATTTTACCAATCAAAGAATAAGAAAAACAATAATCAAGAACATATTTTTCAAATAAAGGCAAAATAATAATTCACGGAAAAAGAGATTCATTACGAATTTTTAGTTCGATAATAGGAGGAACAATAATACAATCAACTCCTTTTTCCTGTAAGAAAGAAATACCTTTTGACACACGATCCATAACAATATCTACTTCTCTATCTCACCAAAACAAAAAATTATCATCATACCAAACATGATATTCATGATCATAACGTTGCAAAAAAGAAAACAAAGATAACATATCATTACCCGAAGTCAAAATTCCTATTTTCATTCTAATTGTTGTTTTAAATAAACATAATTTTTGATATAGACATTTAATTCATCAAAAGTTTTAGCCTGGTTAATACTATCTATAGTTTTAAGTTGTTCTTGAAGTAATAAAACATATCTCTGGGTAGCTTTATCTTGAAACTTAGAAAGGGTATTTAATACCGAGTTAAGCTTTTTTTGATAGCCAAGAATACTACTAAAAAAATAATTTCTCGAAGTTTCTAAAAGACTATTTTGAAAAGTTTTCATATGAGACAAAATATTTAATCTAACGGTTTGAAGATTATTCAATAAATCAATTTTTTGCTGTTTCAAAGGATTTCGATATCAAATATCTTGTTTTTTATCAATATATTTCTGAATTAATAAGATATCTTTATAAACATTTTTCATTTGAATTTCTATATATTCAATATAGGTTTTACAAAGATAATTATTTTTTGAAGACAAGGAAATAACAATATTATCCTTGGTAATAGTACAAAACATATCTTGTTGAGAATAAGAAAAACTAGCCTGAGAAGTTCAAACAAAAAGCAATCAAAATAAAATAATTACCAAATATTTGTACATAGCATTCAAATTATAAAACATAAACCATTTTTTTTACATCCAACCAAAAATTAAAATCTGATTTTTTTCCTGTTTTGATATCATATTCTAATTCCAACAATCATCTATAAAACGCAAAAATTCAAGATTTGTTACAAGATAATATATCTATATATTTAATCGTTTTTGAAACCACAAAAGGATGTAGTTTAAAAGATGACGCTATAGTTTTACTATCTTTGGTTCATTGTTCAAAGGAATCCAAAACAAAAAGCCATATTTTCAATCACCAATATAATGTTCACAAAAAAGCATTTCGATTTGCTCCTTCTTGTTGTAAATCAGAAATCAAAGATAACGCTTTTTTCCTATCAGAAAAGACCAAATCAAAAAACAAAAAATTATTAGCTTCAGATAAGCCAAATACCAAAAGATCGATCTCTTTTTCTGAAATCTGAGATGATCATGAAATAGTTGACCATAAAACTAATTTATCAAGTTCATTATAAATATGAAATAATGAATTTCCTGTTTTAGTAAGAAAAAGATCTAATATTAAGTCAGACCAATGAAGTCAAGAATTTTTTTGGCGAATTAATTGTTTAATTTCTGATGATTTCAAAAAGGCAAATTCTTTAATTCAAGAATAACTATCTAATTCTTTTTTGAGAAAAAGATAAAATTTTGTCCTTTTATCAGGTTTATAAGAAACAAATATTAAAATAGTATCTGATCATATCGATCATTTTTTTCCTATAAATTCATCGGAAAAGGATTGAACAATAGCAGATGGAACTTTATTTGATGTATCTAAATCAGTAGGAGCTCAATAAATAATTATCATTTTTTTTTGAACAAAAAGTCATCAACTATACAAAGATTGTCTAACTGACTCCAAAGAAAAATCATTTTTATAAACAAAAAGTGAATCTGATCAATATTTTTGAACAAATCAATCTGTTCGTCTCTTAAGTTCTTGATGAAGTAAGTATTTTTCTTCTCAAGTAAACAAAAATACAGATGAGAGCATACTATAAACAAAAAATAAACTACAAAAATAATAGTTTTTTTCTTTGGGAAATCAAACCCTATTAGGTAAGAAAACTAAATAATTCAATAACAAAAAAATTGTATTATCAAACATCATATTCAACCTCCAATGCAATTTTTTCGGGAATAAGAGCTTTGGGAACAATTATTTGTAAAATATTATCAGCAGAAAGTTTACTATGAATTTTATCAAAATAGACTTGAGGTGGTAAATCAATTTCATGATAAATAGGTCATCGATAACAAGATTCCTTGAGTGGAACAAAATTATCTTTAATAAGAGGTTTATATCTTTGACCAGAAATAATTAGTTTATAATCTTTTATAGAGAGTGTTATACTTTCTTTTTTAACTCATCACAGAGGCAAAAAAAGAACCAATTCTTGTGGTGATTCATAAATATCATAAGGTATTATAGGCATTTCTTGATCTACACTCATAAGAATGACAAATAAAAATAAATTATTCCTTTTTTAATATTTTGGTAATCTCATCTTTTCTTTTTTCTGGTTTAGGAATCCATTTTAACACAATTTCTCCATTATCTTCATCTCATTCTGATAGTACGGTAATATCTCCATTATTGAATATACTATAAAGTAAACCAGGTCTATCAACAGAAATTGTCTTTATACTTTTTTCATTAACGGTAACAACTTTTTTGCTAAGAATTCACCCCTGATCATAAAGAATAAAAGAATCAGGAGTAACAATAATAAAATCCATTTTATAATCAATCCACCTATTAAGTATAGGTAGTATAAAAAACAATGAAAGAACAAAAATTGCTAAAACAAAAAATAACATATATTCTCCATCAAAAATATAATACAAAAGAAGTAAGATTCAAGCAGATAGTAAAAGGACAAACAACAAAGGAAAAAATATTCTTATAAACCAATAAAGTCTACTTCTTCAAAAACATAAAACATTTTCTTTACCGTATTGATTTGAATATTCTTCTAAACAACGATTTCTATTATTTGTATCAAAATTAGAAAATATCCTCATCTAAAAAGTAAATAATTAAAAGAAAGCAAAACTAGGTAAAAATCTAAGATAAACTTTTCCTATAATATTATTAGAAGGTACTTCATAACTAGCTCAATTATAACAATCCAAACCAAAACAACAACGAGAATCAGTAGAAAAACTTCTATTATCTCACATCACGAAATATCAAGTTTCAACTTTAAATTCACTAATTCAGCATCTCGTATCTGTCCAAACCGAATCAGACAAATAAGGTTGTTCCAATTGAAAACATTCTTCTTTATTATCTACAAGAGAACAAACAGAAACTTTGTTTTCATGAATTTTAACAGTCTCTCAAGGTAATCAAACAATTCTTTTTATATAAGGAACTGTTTTTTCTGGAGGAATAAATACAATTACATCATTTCTCTGAAGTTCTCCAAATCTAGGAGTAATTTTATCAACAATAATAAAATCACTTTCTTCAAAAGTAGGAGACATACTAGCTCCAACAACCGTATATGGATTTGCTATAAAAAATCTGATAAACAAGACAATTCATCAAACAAAAACCAAAAAAGACAACATATCAAAGAGATCAAATAAGACCTCCCAAAACCTTTTATTTTTCAAAAGCATTATTCAATAATATATATCGGAGTAAAAAACAAAGAATAAATAAATTATTATTCTTTATACAAAAAAAAATTAAAAAGGAACTTCTTCGTCTTCTGGATGATCGACAAAATCTAATTCTTCTCAATCTTTAACACCTTTAGGATCCAAAAATATAAAATTATCTACAATTATTTCTGTAGAAAATCTTTCCACTCATTCACTATCTTGCCATTTTCTTGTTCTAAGCCTTCCTTCTATATAAATTCTTTTACCTTTATTAAGATATTTACCCAAAACTTCAGCACCTTTACCATAAGCTACACATCTATGGTATTCTGCATCTTCCAATACATTACCATCTTTATTCTTAAATTTTCTGTTTGTTGCTACAGTAAAATTTACTACAGGAGTTCAACTACTCTCTATAGTTTTTACCTGCAAATTGTTTGTAGCTCTTCCAATAATCATCACTTTGTTCAAATCCATGTGCGAATAATTTTATTCAGATAAAACAGTGAATGGTACACCCATCATCTCGTATGTAACAAATTTTAAGCAAAAATCAATTGATTTTTATTTCTTTTTCCATAAATAATCTCTCACTATCAAAAACAATAAAAACACGCCCAGATGATGGAATTGGTAGACATGCTAGACTCAAAATCTGGTGTCTGTAAGGACGTGTGGGTTCGAGTCCCACTCTGGGTACCATAAGCGTACAAAAATCAGTTTACATACATGAGAACTTATGAAAAGCGGTTCGACAAATTAGAGAGATTCTTCTTGAGTGGAAGGATTTTTTTTATTTTTTAGCTGATGTTGTAGCTATAAATCAAGAATTGGGATTATGAAAATATTCTCTATTCTCATCAAAAATCTCTTGGTTCAAAATCCCACTTGTACCAGAACTAGATTTATTATACAAATAATCTCTTCCTCATAATTTTTCAACCAAATCTACTATTGTTTTTGCATCTAAGTCCTCTCATGAAGGTCATTTTCACAAAAGAAGATAACGACCTCACTTTGAGATAATATCCAGTATTGCCTTATCCTGAATAATTTCATCGTAAATTCTAACTAAACTACGATAGTTGGCCCAGTTAAGATACTTATTTGCATCCTCTATAGAATTATACAAATATCAAACATCCCAGGATAATATTTTATTTTTTAGTTTTATAATTCAAAATCTAGAATCATTCGGTAATAGACATATTTTTTTATTATCAGTAATATCCTGTAATCACAAATGTTCAAATCATTTTTTATTTGAAGCAATTGGATCTACTCGATATAACTTATCTCACAAAGAAACAACAGAGACAACATGATGATAAACTTGAAGAGGATAAGCCTTTACTCAAAAAGCTTTCATTATTGATGAAAACATAATAGCTCATCAAGAACAATTGTATGTCTCAGCAACCTTAATAACATCTGGTTCATAAGACCACTTACTAGTGGTTATGGTTTCCGGAGTTTTATTAGTTCACCTTTTGTCAAACGAATGCATTAACCACAAGATAGTTTTTATATCAGATTCCGAGACATTTCTTTTATTATTACTATCAAGATCAGATAAAATAGAGTTTACAGACTCTTTTTCACCTTCTGGTAAAGGATATATTTTTTTAGAAAGAAAAGAAAATGCAGATACATAATCTTTAATTATTTTACTATCTTCCAAAGGAGATTCCTTGTCTTCTATAAATATCTTTTGAATAGCATTCTGTAATTGTTCTTGAGATTTTTTACTCTTTTCTTTTTCTTGACCAATTTCAAGAATTCAATTCTGATCTTTTATTATTTTATTTTTATCAAAATCATTCTCTCTATTTTTAGAAGAATTTAATGGAATTAATTTTGATAAAAAATTCATCTTGTTCATAGTTTAATTCTAATCAAATTTAATTTTAAAGCAAATTTTACTCGATCTCCTCCATGTACTTTCTGTAAACTTCCAAATTATCGCAGAAATATTTGCATTTTATCAATATCTCGATTATACTCTCTACAGTC
>CAZPFR010000010.1:0-8825 GCA_964586005.1 uncultured Candidatus Peribacteria bacterium
GCTATTGCTTGGTCATCGAATAATACAGTTTTCATTATTTATAAGTGCATAATTTAAAAGTGAATTTGCTATATGAAATAAGTGTACGTCTAGTTTATATAGTTCTTCCAATAAAAAACTAGGAATTTTCAAAAATAATTTCTGTCAAAAATCAGATTTGCAATATATTTCTAAATTTCTATAAGCAATATGTTTATTTTTCCATCAAGGATGAAATTTTTTTGAATAGAAAAAAGGAATACACAACCCAAACAAAGTCTTCAACCAGTTCATATAGTATTTTTAATACTTATTTGATTATCTTTTTCCTTATTATTATTTTATCATAAAATTTCATTATTTCTCTTTGAAAAGGATAAAATCGATGTATTCAAAGAAGATCTTCAGCAAATAGCAATTTATTTTATGCCGATTGATAAGCAGGTTTCTCATTTTCTGGTAAATTTAGATCACATTATCCAATGATATCTCAAAGGAGAAAATATTCTTATTAGCAAAGAACAACAAATAGAGGATATTCGATCATATATCCAGAAAAATAAAAATTATCTAAAAAAATTATGATTTTCGTGATATGAAAAAATAATTGATTTTATGGCAGATTTACGAAAATATAAATCAGAATTCTTTGATTTGTTAGGAAAAGAAAAAACATATAACTATCTAGTAATATTACAAAATACTAATGAAAAAAGGCCAAATTGAGGATTTTTTTGATCTTTTGCCTTTATTACTATGGATAAATGACATATAAAAAATTTGGAAATTGTGGATTCATATTACCCAGATTTTATAGCATATCGTACTCGTATACAAGCTCCAGAACGAACATCTTCATTTTTACCAGATCGTAAAATAGGATTTATCGCAGGAAATAAGTTTTGATTTACTGATATTGATTGAAAGAATCTGAAACAATTATATGAAACTATGTTCAATGAAACATATGAAATGGAAAAAGTTCAGAGCACAATGGCTCCAGATTTGTACGAAAAACTTCTTCATCAATATATCAAAGGAGTTATTTTTATTAGGTCAGATACAATAGAACAAATCATACCGTGATTTAGAGAAAAAATATGGGAATGGCAATTTCTCAATGCCTCTGTCGATCTTCTAAGAGGAGAAATTCGCTGAAATAAAAAAGAAATGTACATCAAAGAAGTGAAAGCATTTTTTGCAAAACATAGAACTGATATTATAAAAAATGTGATCAATAATTTTGATCAACTTACAAAAAAACAAGCTATAAACATTTGGCTATCTAATGTAAGTACAGGAATGCAGGAAACAATTCAAAAGCATAATCTTATCAATACATTTAAATCTGGATTTATTTACGCTTGGGATACAAATACGTCTTTTGACAAAGTAGATAGTTTTGTTACAAAACACGTTCAAATCAAAAATAAAAACAACGATGTTGTCAAAGAAATGTGGTGAGATATTATTGATGTAAAGAATATATTACCAGGAAAATATACCATAGAAATATCGTATGAACTCCAAGTTCCCGATCAGTATATCCAGTTTATCAAATGATTAGAAGAAAAATATAATATTCAGATAACCGACAGAGAAAAATGAATTTTAGCAACAAAATCATCTGTATTCAAAGAACCAGATTCAAAAGAAGTGAGAAAACGACGAGAAACAAAATCAACCGTTTATTTTGGAAAAAATAGTAAAATTTTGGATATAACATGAGATATTTTAACAAAAAAAGCATTTGAAACACCATTTGCAAACGGTGCATTTTATCAAATGCTTATAGATACAAATAATAGCAAAAAATCAGTGAAAATAGATATTATCTTTGAGTAGTATTTTTTCTCATTTTTGTTCTTGTCCAACCAGATATAGGAGCTATTACCATTTCGGAAGCACCTGAAGGAGTTCTAATATATCTAAATCCATCTGGATCAGTTCTTAGTCTAGTCTCCCAACAAATTTTTCTTCCTCTAACAAACCAGTTAAAATCATGTCCTTTTGGATTTGTATAAATTCCTAATACTCCAAGATCTTTACCTTCTTCAAGAGTTATTTTTCTTTTTGGATATTCAAATCTTTTCATTCCTTTTAGTCTAGTTGCTTGTTTTTGTTGTTGCGATTTCTTTTTTGCTATACCTTGTTTATTTGTTCTTGAAGCCATTTTCTGTAAAAAATATGATGTAAAATTAATAATGTACAATATTTATAGAGATCTATATATAATAAAAAGCAAAAATTTATCAATAAATATTTATGCCAAAGAATCTAATTTTTTGAGCATTTGATAGATAAGAATACTCGCGTATGATCAACTAGGCAAGCTAAATTCAATCAGTAAGTCATCTCATTGATATCTTACACGGGTATTACTTGGTATTACTCGTAATATTCTCGGGATTCCAAATATTTTATATTTTTTAAAACAATCAAAAAATTCTGAAGTAATGTTATATTTAGTTATAAATTCTTGCTGAAATTTTCCTATTGGCGTTTTTGGGTCTTCTAATTTTATATCATACCCAAAAACAGGTCAGGTTTCTCATGGTAATAGTTTCTCTTTAGATGCTAATCTTTCTTTCGTATATTGATTAAAAAGCCAACTCGCATATGCTTGAAGTTTAAATTTTGCTTCAAATATATCTTTGATAGAAGTTTTTTTTTCTACAATATCTTTTCAAATTTTCCAATTATTACCTTGTATACCAAATCTCTGAGTTCCAAAAAAATTGGGAAATCATTCTACAAAAAGATGTTCTATGATAGTTTGTGCTTTATGTTTTATTTTTTCTCCCAAAGCATGAGTTGCTCTCAATCTAATATAAAAATGATTTGTAATAGTATGAGTCATTTGGAGAGGTTTATCATGATAGCTTGTATCAATAATTTTTGCCATACGAGAAAGTGTTTCAAGAAAAACTTGTTCTCATCACATTCTTTTCAGAGCGCTTTTGTAAATACTAATTCGTTGTCTAGTGATAGCATCCTTATCTTTTAATCCAGCTATTCCAAGAGTTAATCTAGATATTTTAAGTTCTTTACAAAGAAAATTTACAATATCCATAGTTGTCGTATTTTGTTTTTCAAAATAAACAAAAAAAGCGTCTCATTTTCAATGTAAGGTAAACGGAAGTTTTTCTTCTACAATAAAATCATAAGATCTTTGTTTAAAAAGAAATATAGAATGTTCTTTACTGAAAGTATCCATGATGAACGATAATAGTATAAATTATTCATGTTCTTGTATGATATTTATTTTTACTCTAGATTTTAATTTGGTGATTCAAGAATACCAAGGAGGTCTGATACTAATAGCGGCAGAAGAAATTTCTGGATATTCCAACAAAAGAGATTTGGCTTTATCTTTATTTATTCCAACGATACTGTTTTTTATTGATTCCAAAATATTATTGATATCTTTTTCAAAGTTATATCATTGGATAATACTCAATTTTGTAGGAATAATATATCATCATAATTCATCTTTTTTGATAGTAGAAAAGAAAACAACAGAAGATCTATCTATAGTAAGTAACTTAACTTTATCAGAAGGTCTTTGTTGTAAATAACGTTGTGTTTGAGCAAAAAGATCAGATTGTTTGATATATGCAAAATTAAAGCGCACTACAATAGTTCATTTAAGGTAAGGGACAGTTTCATTTTCCTTATTTTCTATAACAAGCGAAACAACTTGCATGCTAATAAGATCGTTGAAATGAAGAAAAATTTGTCCAGGTAAAGAAAAATTTTCATTAATAATATTCTGTTTTTGTTGTTGCATAGTAGAAACAAGTCTTCCCGATAGTGTATTAATATCTTTATTTGACACAATTCCTTCAGACACAAGAGATCATCAAGAAAAATCAGTAATTGCTTCAGCATAAATTGTTTTAAGAAAAAAACTTTCTTTGATATTTTTAATATAGAGTTTTGTATCTTTTTTGATGTTTCATCTAGCTCCGATAAGATTGCCATTTTCATCTTTATCAGCAGCTATAACTTCTATATTTTGTTCTCACAATGGTTTTAGAATAAATCGATATTTTGTCTTAAAAACTAATCAATCAGAAGTAACAAATCTGGTTCATTTCAATAAAGGATACTCTTTGTCGGTCGGATTTATTATTTTAATTTTTCCCTGAGATGGATTTTGAATATGTTTTATATTTTTTACGCTAATGGACATAGTATATTTATAATCAATGAATCCAGTTTGAAAAGGGACAGCTAATTGTTTTGTCTCATTAACATACTCTGTATTGTTTACAGGATAATAACGAAAATTATATACGATATCTTCGCTTTGATTAGCAGGATAAATATCAATAATAGTTCTTGGTAAAATAAGAGAATACAACAAATACAAAACAATAAGTACAAAAAGAATTTCAAAGCCAAAAATCATATAAAAAAGATAATTTTTTTTGGTATATGCTTGTAAGTGAAATTTTTTTATATTAAAAAAGAAATAATAGATAAGCTGAAGTATTTTTAATATTTTATGTTTTTCTTGATGAATCACAGGCAATCAAACTTTTTCAAAAAATCTTCTTGATGCATCTGTTTTTGTGATAAAAAATACATGAATATTTTTTTGTTTAATAAGTTCTTGTATCTGTTTTCCCCATCGTTCATTATCAAAAAAAGGATGTTCAGGATCTATAGAAATATGAACAGTTTTCCCATTAGGTACTTTTTCTAATGTTTTAAAAATTTTATATAAACTATGGTCTTTGAGAAAAAAAAGTTTCATTCGTCAATATGTTCAAAATTAGTAAATTACAATTAATGAGTTTCTATAATTGTTTTTTGAGAATTTCGTTTCTTATGAAAATAAAAACACATCATAATAACGAAAAATGAAATATGTTGCTTGATATCAATACTTATAGACCCAAAAGAAATAACCATATATCTTGGATATTGTTGCATCATAAGAACAATATTAATGATAATCAAAAGATATGCCAATCATTGCATTCCAAATCATCTCTTTTTACGAATAATTTTTTTGAGATGAAGTACACTAGCCAGAAGTCCTGCTCATATTGATAAAAACAATCCTATAGGATACACCGTATCAAATTTATTCCAAAGACTTTCAGAATGAAGTGATCTCATTGCCAAAAATGATGAACTTGTTTTTCCAATAAAATTATCTCCCAAAAGCAGAAATATTCCCAAAGGAATCAAACAAAGCGTAAATCAATAAAAAAAGATATCTGCCCATGTTTTTTTGTTTTCTACGGTCTTAATTTTTTTGAAAAATATTACCATAGCAATCACTAATCCAACCAATATTCCTGCAAAATGAAACTTGTATCAATAAGGCCCAATAATAGAAATAATATGCTCAAAAGATGTTGGAATAAGTGTTTGATTAGAAAGAGCAAATTGAGTATAAGAACCCAAAAAGTAAATTAACGTAATTACAAGAGGCAACCAATAAAAAAATTTCCAGAATCATTGAAGATATCTTTTGCTTAGATACCAAACGATAGTAATAAAAGAAATAAAAGACACCACAATACCAATTCCCGTCATATAAAATTTAACCCCTCGGATGGTAAAAAAAGGATACATTTTTGTTTATTAGATATAAATAAATTATAATTTATAACTAGCATTTAAAATTAACGTAAGAATTCAATAATTTTAGTTTCTCTGATTCAAGTTATTCTTATTATTCCAGGGTAGTCTAATTGGCTATCTATTTTTTCTCCTATATTTTTCAAAAGTGTTTCAAGTTGCATATCTGTTATTTCTTTTGGGTTTACATATACCATAATTTCTCTACCAGCCTGCATAATATGTACTTTATCTATTCCAGGAATTCCATTAATAAGTTTTTCAAGCTCTGCCATTTTTTCTATAAAGAGTTCTTTTGTATTAAATCTAGCACCTGGTCTAGAAGCTGACATTGCATCAGCAGCGGTTACTATCCATGCATATGGATTATCAATAGCTACATCATAGTGATGAGCTTCGGCAGCATTGATAATAATAGGATCCATACCAAATTTTTTCAAAACCTCAGCTCCAACTTTTGCATGAGATTCTCATGTATTTGCTATGATTTTTCCAATATCATGTAAAAGACCAGCTTTTTTTGCAAGCAAAGTATCTAATCAAAATTCACTAGCGATAGATTCACAGATTTTTGCAACCTCAATACTATGTTGCCATAGATTTTGTCCATAACTAAATCTAAGATAAAATTGTCAAATCATTTTTACAATATCAGGTTTCATCATAGGAATATTTAGCATAGTCAATGCTTCTTTTCATTTATCTATGTACAAAGTATCTAGTTCACTTACAACTTGATTGTATGTTTTTTCAATATAAAATGGATTAATTTTTCCATCTTTTACCAATCTTTCAAGTGTATGAGCAGCAATATATCTTTTTTCACTATCAAATGAAGACAGTCTAACAACCAATGGAGTATCATCAACTATAAGCTCAACTCAAGTCATTTTTTCAAAATAAGAGATATTTCTTCCTTCTCTTCAAATTAATTTTCCTTTGAAATCTTCATTTGGAAGATCAACTGTTTTGGTAGTAAATTCACTTACCGAATCAACAGCAACTCTAGGTAATGCTTTACTAACAATCATAGCTGCTTCTTTGTCAGCTTCTTCTCTTTTAATATTCTTCAACTTTTCAATAAAATCAACAAAATCTGACTGATATTCTTTTTCAATTTGTTTCATCAAGATATCTTTTGCTTCATCTTTACTAAGTTTTGCTGTTTCAGCTAATTTATTAACTTGTTCTTTTACTTTATCTTCAAGTTCTTTTTGCTTGTCTCCAAGTTTACTTTTTTCTTGTTCAAGTTTTTCAAGTTTTTCATCCATTTTTTCTTCTCTTGCAAGAAGTCTGTTTTGAATAACTTCCATTTTTTGAATTCTTTGATCTTCAATTTTTTGTGCTTTTTCTTCAGCCTGTTCCAATAATCTTTCAGCCTTTTTTTTTGCTTCTTCAACCATTTGTTCTTCTAGTTCTTTGGCCTTTGCCATTCTTTCTTTAAATTGAATTGCTTTTTGAGTAAGGGTTCTTTTGTAACCATAAAATCCTGCTGCTCAACCGATTCCTAATGCAAGCAGGTATCAAATAATAACGATGATATCCATATGAGTTCCGATATATTGAGATAAAATTAATAAGTATTTTTACACAAAACCCCCAAAAAATGGGTTATAAAATACTATAGGATTTTATCAAAGAAATGCAAACGAAAAAATAATTGAAATATACAAATTTAAGAGAAAATAAATGATATTAGTTAAGAAAGTGTAATTCACTCAATTCATTTCCCCATTTCCAATAATTTTTCTTCTTGCCATTTATCACACATCAACTGGATTCCCATAGGAAGCATTTCACCATCTTCTTCAATCATTCCTGCTGGTACAGACATTGCAGGGATTCCAGCAATATTAGCAGAAACTGTATACATATCTTCCAAATACATAGTTAGAGGATCGTCTATTTTTTCTCATATTTTCCAAGGAAGAGTAGGAGCGGTTGGCATAATGATTGCATCGTATTGATCAAATATATTTGAAAAATCAGCCTTAAGTTGTTCTCTTGCTTTTTGAGCTTTGAGATAATATCATTCATAATGAGCAGAACTTAGAACAAAAGTACCAATTAAAATTCTCCTTTTTACTTCATCTCCAAATCCCTCAGATCTCACTTTTTTGTAATATTCAAAAATATCTGGATATTGAGTAGTGTCATCTTGAAGACCAAATCTAATTCCATCAAATCTTGCAAAATTTGTGCTAACCTCAGCAGGAACCAAAGTATAATATAGTGGAATTGCATATCCCAAAATAGGTAAATCTATTTCATCAATAATCCAACCTAATCAACGCAATTTTTCTATATATTCAAATAATCTGGTTTTTACTTTGGGGTCCAATCATTCTCCAAGGGCTTCTTTGGGTAATGCAAGCTTTGGCTTTCACGAAATATCTTTATATACTGGTATCTCCCAGTTATTTGCCTTCTCAGAACTTTGTGCATCATGAGTATCATATCATGAGATAGATTTGAGTAAAATTCCTGCATCTTCTACGGTTTTAGTCATTACTCATACTTGATCAAAACTTGAAGCCATAGCTTGTACACCATATCTAGAGACTCTTCCATACGTCGGCTTCAAACCAACAATTCCACAAAAAGATGCTGGCTGGCGGACGCTCCCTCCGGTATCAGTTCCCAGTGCCGCGATACACAAATCGTCCGCCACCGCAGCAGCAGATCATCCACTCGAACCACCTGGAACACGATCTATTCCATGAGGGTTTATGGTTTTTCCAAAGTATGATGATTCGGTACTACTTCACATTGCAAACTCATCCATATTAGTCTTCCCAATCATCAACCCTCCATTTTTTTCGAGGTTCTCAAAACAAGTAGCACTATACGGACTTACAAAGTCTTTCAACATCTTCGAACCACAAGAACTGATATATCCTTTGGTTAAAATAATATCTTTAATTCCAATTGGAGCACCATGCAAAGGTTTTGTAATACAATCGTCGATATGTCAATTACTATAATCTTCATGAAATCTAACAAAAGAAAAAGTCTGACTATTTTTTTCTTTAGCTTTATTGATATAAGAAGTAATAATATCTTTTGCATTCAATGTTCAAGCTTCAACTCATGTAATATATTCTTGTAAGGTAATATTCATACTATATTTTTAAAATAAAAAAAGATGATCTAACGACCACCTTTTTATTTATTTTACCTATCAGTTTCAAGGTTATTTAAATAATTCTCATAAAATATCTGAAGAAGATGTTGTTGTTTTCTTTTTT
>CAZPFR010000010.1:8925-17023 GCA_964586005.1 uncultured Candidatus Peribacteria bacterium
TTTTCTTTTTCCACAAAAGATTCCGTAGGTTGTTTTATTTCAGGATTTGTAATAATAATTTTTTTTTCGATAATAATTTCTTTATCCAATATTTCATCCAAAGAAGCTGATTTTATTTCAGTAACTTCTCAAGTATTTTGTAATGTATCTTTTGAAAAATTATGAATTCGCTCAGAAATACCTCGATATATTCAATATCCCAAACCAAGAATAATAAGAACAAAAATAATTCTTCTAATAAAAATTGGCATCATGAAGAATAAAATATAAAAGATTTTTTATTATCTTTTGTATACTTCTAATGTTTTTGTAAATTCATCAGCACCTGGAGGGAGTTGTTGCCAAAGTTCTGGACTGTACTCGATAAGAACAGATGCTCAATTGAAAATCATATTTCTTCTTTGTGCTTTTATAGTGTTTTCAGATCAGCTTACGCGAAACCATGAAGAAAGATTTGATCTTTTATTGGTTACAAGATTAGTAATATCACCAATCAATACTCATTTTACATGGAGTCATCATGCATTACACCAAGCCTTATTAAGACTATCATTAATATTTTTTGTAGCAGCAAATCCATTTTTTGAAACAAAAATTCATTTAACGGTTTGTTGTCCATTACAAGAGGTATCATCAAATCTAATTAATCATTTTTGAGTAATAAACATACCATTAACATCAATATTTCCATTGATAATAAGCGTTGCATCTTTGACAATCAAAGTAAATGGTTTAGTAATTTTAACATCCTTTGTTAGAGTAATAAAATCACCTCATTTCAAAATATAAATATCTTTATTTGGTATTTTCTTTGCAGTAATATTTGATCATTTTAATCATGCAGGAAGTTTAGTAGATACAGCCAATTTTTCTACATTAGCAACAAAGGTATCAATAAGAGGGGATACTTCATTATAACCAGCATATTCATTAGGATCCAAAATCATAATATCAGCTAAATCAGTTCTATCTATGATAGGATTACCATTGATATCTTCAAAATCTCTAAGATCTATATTTGTAGCTTTTGGATTCATTCAGAATGCACTTTTTTGTACAAGATATGGTTTTGTAATAGCAAGATTTGATTCACAAACATTATCTGAAATAGAAGAAACTCTTTCATTATTTTGACAATAATCATATTCTACACTACTTAATCTAATTTTATACTCTCAAAAATTGTTTCCTATCCAATTATTAAATAGATCTGGTCTAATCGCATATTTCCATGCACTACTACTCATATATTGTTTGAAAAATGAGAATATAGGATAAACACTTTCATTAGGATTGCTAATACATTCTCTTGTAAGAAGTGTTTTGATATCACCTCCTGGTTTTTGTAATTCAAATGTACATTGCATAGTGCTTGCAATAATTTTTCCTTCATCAGAGCTACGAGAACAATCTGTAGTACCTGCAAAAGAATCTTCATGAACTCTCCACCAGATAGGTAAAACTTCACCCTTTTCTATAGAAACATTTCCATTGTGAACAGAGAGACATTGAGCAGGAGTTTCACCTTCTATAGCACAATTATTACATACTTTATTTTTTCCAATAAGATCCCAAGGAGTCCAAGTAGTACGAGTACTATCCAAAAATAATTCTATTTTTGTTCCATTAGGAAGATCACATTGTTCGTATCATTGTCTTATTCCATCACCACAAGCTCCCATAATTCATTTATCCAAAATCAAATCGCTATTACAAGAATTAATTCCATTTACCTTACATTGGATATTCATGATTCTACTACTTGAATTGATAGAAAGATCATTCTGACTAAATTCACATCTATGTTGTATTGAAGATCAATTTTCTCTTCTTGAATACGTATTATTTCAACAGTCTATTTCCAAAGCTGCTTCTTGTCAGTTGGAGGTAGAACATTGTACAAGTACAGATTCTTCATTTTCCTCCAAAATCAAGAGATTAGAATCCAAGTTTATATTACAAGAAGTAATTCATTTTCTACAATTTGCATTGTTGATATCATTTGCTACAGCACAAGAAAGTATAGCTCTTTGTGCTTCCCCAGAAGAGGCATATGAACAAGTTCAATTAAATATTCCAGATGGTCAAGCAACACCAGAAAGAATATTTCCATTTCCACAATTAATACTTACAGGAGTAAACGGTCTTGTTGATTGACCAATACATCTTGCAGTAGCTGATGTTGTATTTATCGGAGATACATCCAAAGCATAACAACTTGCTTGAGTTAATGTAAGAGGAACTTCAGCACAAACGCTATTTGCCATATTTGGTCAAAATTCAGCACAAGCTCTATTAACAATAGATTCAGTAAGTAATGAACATGTTCATTGTTGATTTACACATCTTTGACCAGGACCAACATTAAGTTGTCATTCCACTTCACAAATTTCATTTCTAGTAAGCAATCCATCACCACATAGATAAGGTTCTTCTACAGAAAAATTTCTTGATGTTCATGTAGTATTATAGGAAAGAGTAAGTGTAGGATTTGTAGAAATATAATTTGCATTAGTAATTCTTCCTGTAATAGTAAACGATCCTTGTTGTCCTATTCAAATAGTTCCAATAGTCTGATTGTATTGTTGTAGAGCAATTGGTCATACATTAGTCAAAGAAATACTAACATTATTTGCAGGTACATTTCCAGCATTATTATATGTTACGATAAACGCGATAATATCTCCAGATACAGCTTGTATATTAGACTGAGGATTGATAGTTAAACTAGGTCTTGTATTGTTGTATAATGCAGACCCAAAAGAAATACTATTTAATTCTCAAGCTAGAGAAATGACTTCATCACTATCATTTCCAGTGGTTGTTTGAGCGGAAGTTATTTCTATTTTTGCTTGAGTAGTTATTTGTGATCTAGCTTCAAGTAATTGATTTAATCTACCAGTAATACTTATTGATCCATGTGCTCCAGAAACCAATGATGCTCATAAATCCCATTCTGTTTTAGATATATCCAAAAAAGCAGGTTTTGTAATAATTATTTTTGGTGTAAGTGCTGGTGCATATCAGCTATTTCCATAAGAAATAGTATAAGAAATTTCATCCCCAACTCTAAATCCACTAAATGAAGATGTTTGAATATCTATCCAAGCATCAGACAATCAAGGTAATTCAGTAGAAAGAGAAAAAGAATTATTACTTTGATCAAGATCTATTCCTCCAAAATGGCTTACTCCAGATAAAACAATTGTTGTTCATTGTAAAGGATAATTAGCAAGAGTAGAGGTAATATTGATTATTTTTGTTTCCCCTCAAGAAAGAGATATACCTGTAAGAGCTGTATTTCATGATATTTCTTGATTAGAAGATCAAAAGATATTCAAAGAGATTCCTGTTGCTGTTTTTTCTCATACGTTTTTTAAAGTTACAACATAGTTAAGTGTTGATCATTTATTAAGAGCCGATAAATTAGTATTTTCTAGTGTAGCAGTTATAACAACATCAGCACTTTTAACAAAGGTATAACATACTGGCGCCAAAGTATTATTTTCTTTAGTTTCACTTTCGTTTGTTGCATTTATTCTTCAAGAAAAGCAAAGTTGAGTTCAAGGACTATAAGTCTGATTTACTAATCATGTAAGAATAATTTTATTTTCAGTATTTTTTGGAAGATTAGGTAAATTAATACGTTTTTGTAACAAATTTGTTCAACTAATAACAGCATTCAATGATACATTTCTAGCTCATGTATTTCATGTACTATGATAAGTTATTTCGAAACCGATAGTATCATTAGCAATTTCTGGATCTCAACTAATTTTTTCTATTTTATCCAAAACAATATCTACAACAGCAGGTACAACAAATTCTGTAGTAGCAGTATTATCTGATAATTGAAGTTCACGTCAATCAAGAAGTGTACTTGTTGTGGTTATTTTACTCAAAGCTTCAGGATCTGCAGTAAATTTTCACGTCATAATAATTGTTTTACTTTCTCCTGGTGTTAACGAAGAGAAAATATTTTCTCGAACATATCTCTGTCCATCTTGAGAGGATGAAGAAACAGCAACTCATCAATAATTAAGAGAAATATTTCCCAAAGGATTTCCAAGATTACTACTCAAAGAAATTGCTCCACCTACCTTTGAACCATTACTTTTTACAATAATTTCATAATTAGCATTTTCTCAGCTAAATATAGGTTTAGGATCCAAAATACGTTGTTGGATACTGTAATTTGCTATAGGGAAAATAAATGTAGGAGTACTTTCTATACAATATGTTGATCAAATATTTGTTACACAAGGAGTTATATCAATTCTATCAAATACATAAGAAGATGACACAACTTGTCCTGTTATAATAATAGTTTTTGAAGTGTTTGCTGGAATAAAATATTGAGGATTAGCAAATCAATTATACATAGCAATAAGTCATTCGTTTGTTAATCATTCTGTTGTCAAATCAATAATTTTGATTCTAGGATTAAATCCAAAAATTGGTAATCTCAAGAAAAAATGTTTATCTGTAGATTGGGTATTAGCTATAGTTAATTTGAAAGAAACAAGGCTTCCAGAAATAGCATAAGAAGAAACAATTCTATTTTTTATAAGATAATTAGCATTAGAAAAACACGTTGTATTGTGAGGAATACTCAATGATGTAGGAGTACAAAAACAATATCAATCAGGATTGTTACATGTTTGATACTGTTGACAAAAAAATCATCCATCACCATTAGCAGTACAGTCTGTATAATTTTCTTGTGCAAAAAGTGTTGAGAATCACAAGAATCCAATAATACTAATACCTAGACTGAAAATAAATTTTTTCATGAGAATACAAAAATAAATAAATAAGTAAATTATGGAATGTTTCTGCTAATCTCTGCCTGTATAATGATAGATCATGTTGCACCTGGTACAAGAGTGTTTGAAAACGTCCAAATATATTTTCTTCATTCAATAGTAGGAAGCAGATTAGTCCCATTTGGCAATAAAGACGTTTTAAAATCAAGATATTCTGGCCAATAGTCAACTATTCTAAATCAATTAATAGGATTAGGTCAATTATTTGCGTAACTGATTGTATATTGAAGAGGATCTCAAGGAGACGATCATTGTTGTGAAATTATTTTATTAATACTCATACTTTGTATTGGTTGGGCAATGGTAACATTTACAGATGTTTCCACTTGAAGTTGTGCAGAAGCATTAGCACTACTGTTTGCTTCTCTATAACTAACTTTACCTGTATTAAGATGTATTCAAACACAACTAGCAAGAGTATTAGCTTGTCCAATAAAATTTACGGTAATACTTTCTCCGGCAAGAAGTCATGTAGCGAGAGCCCAATCAGTAATATTTCAATTTTGAACTTGAGTTATTTGTTTATTTGCTGTAGCAACCCCTGTAATAAATAAACATGAATTAGGAGTCCAAATATCTTGAATAACAACATTAGTTATAGTATTTGGTGTAGCATTTGTTACCTGGATAGTAAAAGGACTTGATCCTCAAAGATTGATAACAGGATTAGCAATAGTTTTTGTTATAGTAATTGGAGTAGATGCACATGATACATCTTTATTGCTATATCACGTTAAAAGTGTTTCACCCATATTTGCTTTCCAAAAAACACTGTTAATTTGGTTACAAGAGAGTAATTTTGTATTAAGCAGAATATATCAAGATTGACCAGCAGATAAACTAAACCCAGTATAAAGAATTCTTGTTTGTCATTGTACAGTACCTGTACTAAAATATACGGGAGCAGTGTGTCCAATGATTTCACTGGAAACAAATTCAAATCCACCAGGTAAAAGATCTTCCATTTCTATATTTTGCAAAGTTTTATTGGTATTGTTAGAAAAATTAATTCTGAATTGAACATCTTGTCCTACAGCATATTGTTTTTGTTCTGTTAATGTTTTTGTAACAACAAATTCTCATTCTGGATCTGGATCTCAACCACCAATACCAGTACAATCTGTTTTACATTTTCCTGGTTTTCCATTGTCAGCTCCATCATCACAGACTTCATTTGGTTTTATAGAATATGCATGCCAAGCGATAAACGATCATCCTTGAGGTACAATACCTCAATTTCCGTCAGAAGTTCAAGTTGCTTTGTCTATGATACCATCCCCACATCTTGCTACATAATAATTAGTACAAGATACCTTCTTGGTAAGATTAGGATTTATACTTACTTTTAAAGTACCATTTTTAACTGCTGGATTATTTGCTTTTACAAAATAATAATTTAATGTAGCGCCATTAGCGTTTTGTATAATAGATCTTTCATTGTTTATAGTTACAATTTGACCTGCAACTTGACCTCTAGCTACAGTAGCTAATCCAGAAAATACAACACCAGTTGCTTCGACAGTCAAAACATCTCAATCTGTTGAATCAACTGTTGTAGAAGGAACAAAATTTGAAACATAAGGAAATCTGATATCACCAACGAAAAGAGGTTGATTATATACTCTTACAAAAGTTTCTTTAGTATCAAAAACATAACTTACTTGTCCTCTTGGTTGTCCTACACGAAGATAAATAGGTGATTTTTCATAAAAAATCAAATCTTGTTTGATATCACAACTTTCTGTATACAATGATGTTTCCCATTTGATAGTTCTGTTTTGACTAGAACTGGTTGCAACATCACCAATGACATTAGCAGCAAAAGATATGCCTACTAATCCTAGTATCATAGAGAGTAATACTCATATTCTGAGAGGTGATTTTTTAGTAATCATAGTAATAGATTATAAAGTATAAAGGATATAATTAAGCGTTAATAAAGACTTCAACAAATGCTTCGGTAAATGTTGGTAAACATTGGGCACTACAGAAATACAATTCTGGATTATCTCCATTAGTCACTCCATCTGTATCTCATTCTTCATCTCCATCGTCACATTCTTCAAAACTCATATTATTTTCATCTCAATTATAGAAACTTCCAGCAGGTTGAAGGGTTTCATCTCAACATCTCTCATTTATTCATGCTCCATCACCATATCAACTACAAGTTAAATTACAACAACCCGTAGTTCCATTTACACAAGATGTTCAATCTATAGTAGTTGAATCACACACTTCTCCGGTAAAAGTTGAGATAGTCCAAGGAACAAATCAATAAATAGTTTTTATTCATTGTTTTCCATCTGTATTGTTTCATCCAGATTTGATAGTGTTATCAACAATACCATCACCACAAGTTGCAATATAAATGGAATGACATCTATATTCCCCCAAATCAGTCCTGTTAAATCATGTTTTATCAGATCGGAAAAGAGAAAGATTTATAGTATGTTGAGTTCATGAATTAAAAGGAATATAGGTATATGTTGTTCATCATGCTCTCACAGAACTCGGTGTTCTTCTTCGTATATTATGTACAATTTGTCAGACTGTTTGATTTCTTTTTGTAGGATCACCTATCATATACGTAGGATTGTTTTGATATCCTACATAAACACTATTAACTCAACCAGGTTTAATATTTGACATATATCCAAAATCAGAAAGAAAACTATCAGGTCAATTAGATTCTAATCCTGTAGACAAAGCTCCATAAGGATTATAAATAAAAATTTTGGTAGAATCAGGAGCTCCTTTTTCATAAAAAAGATTATTTTGTCCTGTTTGAGTGTTAAATATTCTCAAAGTAGTAGTAATATCAAAAGCGCTTAACGTACTATAAAAACGAGCAGAAGATCATTGATAAAAAGCATGTCTATTGTGATTTGTACATTGACCTGTCATTGCATCTTGAATTATAGTTTGTGCTATCTTTGTAGGAACAAACGTTTGGGTTTGTGCAAAAATTACTGATGTCATCAAGAGACTTCAAAGATATAATACTATAAATGATAATTTATGTTTCATTTTCTACCTTTGATAAATAAATAGTAATTTAAAGAATATTTTTAAGATTGGAATTATCATCAATCATTTAAATCATAAGTGTCTTGTCTGTTTTCATCATCTGTAATATCTCCTCCCGTCCAGTTTCCATCATTTTTTATGTTTTTTTTGAGATCTGTTCCTTTTGATCAAAAAGCGGAAATAGCAACAGTTTTTTGTTTTGGAACAGGACTTCATGCTACGGTAATCATTTTTCCTGACAA
>CAZPFR010000010.1:17123-24453 GCA_964586005.1 uncultured Candidatus Peribacteria bacterium
TCATTTGCACATTCTTTTAAAAGGTAGAAAACGGCCGCTGAATTTAATATAATTTTTTTATAAGAAATGTCAAGCTTTTTTATTATTTCATTATTGAGAATAAGATCAAAAATATCTTGTTGGGAAAGTTGAAAAGAACTAGGTAATAATTGAGCAAGATGTTTATTGATAGAATTTTTCAATAATTCAGCATGAACAGGATCTTTTTTTAGATTTGCAATAATCCATTCTTTTGCAGAAGTAGTGCTTTCTTGTGAAAATTCTTGCCTTGATCAAGAAATAATATTAGTATTACCCAACGCAGTAGCTGCATATCAATGTCACTGATCAGAAACAGCTCTTCTATAGAAAGCTGTATATCAAAATAAATTTATAGGAGTATTATTGCTATTTTGTACATCAAGATATTTTTCATTTTTTACATTTCCTCTGGCTTGTTTTTTTAATTCTTTTATTTCCGTTGAGAGATTATTTTCAAATTTTAATTTTCCTGGTCAAGTAAGTCCAAGATAGGTACTACCCCTGCTATCCAGTATTTGTCCAATAGTTTGTCTTTCATAACTGGCTTCTTTTGCAAAAATAGCAAGATATCTATCTACAATAAATAATTTCTCTTCTGCCGTACAATCATCCAAAATTTCTGAAATCTGATGATAACTTCCTAATATTTCTTTCAAATTTTTTACAGCTTTATCCAAATCTGGATTTACAACATATTGCATAAATTCTCTAAATGCTGGTTTTATTTTTCCATTACTATATTCTAATTTAGGATAATTATCTTGTCTATCAATAATAAAATTAATATCATTGAATACCATATATGATTTTCATGTACCAGAAAAATTAATTAAACCATCCAAAATATTTGTTTCATTATTAGCATAACCATTATTATTATATTCTTGTCATGCTTCAGATTTAGAATCAGTATTCTCTATAGGAATATAAGTTATACGAGTTTCCAATTTTTGATATTCCAAAGCCAATTTATCACTAGGACTAGATTTTGCATAACTAAGATAATATTCATTTTCATGTTCTATCAATTTTAGTGTTCCTGTTGAAAATTTTTGTCCAGCAATAATTGGTTTTCCATAAGTATATTTTTCTTTTTTTATGAGTCTTCATTCATTATTAAAAAGTCATAGAAAAAGATTTTGAATAGGTAAAGAAAGTTCAGATTCTCTAATTTGTTTTTCTAATTGAATTCTCTCAAATGATTTATAATCAATAGTTTTCAAAGAAATTTCATCCAATGGGTTAGTATTGTTATTTGGAGTAACTAATTTTACAGCATCATTAAGTTTGTCAGTTCCAAGACACAAGATACGATTTATTCCATGATTCATAGTAACTGTTCTTGCAATAGGGCGAGGTTCTACATTTCCTATAGTTAGGGTATTATCATCATCCAAAGAAAATTGACATTCAGTTCCAGGGAGATAATAAATATTTAGAACATCTTCCAAATTTTCAGAATGCCCGGACAAAAGAGATGCTTTGCTTTCATAATGAACAACTAATTTTTTATAATTTTTGTCATTTTCATCAGTAATATATGTAACAGTAAGTCATTCTTTATTAAACAAAGCTTGGAGATAATCAGCATACTTTTCCATATCGTCTTGAAAATCCATTTCATCTAAGGCAATTCCAGTAGCTATTTCATGTTCAGTTTTTAATAACTGTCCAGCATTTGGAATATATTTATTTTTCCAAGTAGAAAATTCTACACGGAAATATGGACCAAAACTAAATCTTCCTCGAGCAGGATTTTCTATTGCAGGATCAAATGTTGTTGATCATGATCTATCTTGAGTAATCATACCATTTGGAGAAACATCAACTCAACTATTACTTTCTCATCATCATATATTAGCTTTACCTTTTCCAAAGAACCATAGATTTGCAGAGATTCCCATAGAAAATCAAGTCAATGCAAGCTTTCCATGAAGATTCATGATAACATCTCATTTTCGTTGTTGAACATTTCCATCTTGCAAAATACGAAGCAAAGTTTGTAATGCTTCAACAGGCTTTTTTGTTTTATTAATTTCTTCTAAAAGATTATCTTGTTCAAGAAAACGAAAAATCTGATTAATATCGTTGATTAGTTTGTTTCTATTGTTAGTAACAAAATCTTGATAAGGTCACCATATATTTTTTTCATTCAATTTGGCAATAATATGATTTTTTACGATACGATTGTCACAATTAATATCTGATGGTACAGAAAATAAAATATTTGAAACATAACTATAGCTTTCAGCTAATTGTGAAATTCACTCCACCGCATCTTTTTCATTTTTTACTCATAAGTAAGCAAACAGTCCATTTTCTGTACCTATTTTTCATCCAGCTGCAGCTTCAGCTCATAAATATTCCGCTTTTTGTACTACTGAATCAAGAGATCAAGAAATAATTGCATTTTTATTTATTTGTTCCAAATAATTTCCACCAACAGAAAATCCCGCTCAAAATTTAAATTGTTCTGGATTGATATAAGCCACAGGTCATCATTGAATAGCCCATCTTTTCCCTCATTTTGGATCGGAATTTTTTTCCTTCCACGTATAAGAAAGGCTAATATCTTCGAGATTAGTTCCAATTCATCCACGATGTTCTATATTTTTAATATCCAAATCTTTAATAAGATCTTTTTTTGCTTGTGCTTTGTAAAAAGCATACGATACAGCATTATCTATAATGGTTTTTTCTCAAAGAGAAAATACGAATTCAAATCAATCCAGATGTTTCATTGTTTTAATAAGAAGAGTTTCTCTGAGTTCTAATTGTTGTTTATCAGTCAATCTTGTACCTATTGCAGGGTTGTTTTTTATTGCTAAATCAATCTTTTTTCTCAATTCTTCTTGTTCTTGCCAAAGATCTACATTTTCAAATCTTTTTCCTGTTTGTCCTGTGAGAATTTCATACAAATCCATTTGATCAGTAGCAGCTCATCAAGCAAATTTTTCTATAGCACTTACAAAAAATAGTTTGAGTTCTGGATAAACCGTCAAAAGTGCATGTAAATTTTCTTTAGTACAGTAAGAAATATCATCAAATGCAGCCAAAGGTGCTTTAGATATTTTTCTAGTATCCATGACTTGTATCATATCAACAATATTTTGAATAACCAAAGGTTCTCATTTTCACTTTCAAAGCAAAATATCTTGTGTTTCAATAGCTTGTCAAATAGTAAAAAGAAGTTGTTGACCTGAAATATTTCCTACATCTCCTACTTTAAACTGTTCTTTATTTACCACAGCACCCTCAGGTATAGCTGAAATTATTCAATCACTATTGTAATCACATAAATACTCAAATACATTTTTAGGATCAGATAATTCAACAATTTCTTGTGCATTAAACCATTCTTTGATGGCTCTATCAGAATTTTTTCTTGATTGAATCACGTGAGCAAATGTAAGAAGATCTTTCCATGTAGAGTTATTAAATATTTTTACCATATTTTCATAATCTGAATATTCACTATCTTTATTTTTGTACACAATATTTTTTGCAATAAAAAATGATTTGAGTCGTTTAATATCCATTTTATCTTTCATATTAGCATCAGGAATTCTATCTTGTTCTATAGCAAACAAAATTGAAGAAAGAGTATCTGTTTCTGGATAAGG
The DNA here is from genome assembly GCA_964586005.1 of uncultured Candidatus Peribacteria bacterium. Classification (GTDB taxonomy): domain Bacteria; phylum Patescibacteriota; class Gracilibacteria; order Absconditabacterales; family Absconditicoccaceae; genus UBA5124. The sequence goes on from CAZPFR010000010.1 coordinate 20,768, forward strand.
TTTCGAAGTCCTTTTAATAATATTATCCATTTCCAAAATAATATGTGCAAGTCAATTATCCAAACCAAGATTTAATGAAAAATCATTTCTACTAATTTTTTCAAGAGCTTCTTTATTAAATATCTTTGATAATACATTTTCATCTCATCAACTACGATAAATATTTTTAATACGATAATCATTTACTGTCTTAAATTTTCCTGATTTAGTACGTTCAACATTAAGATAAGATATGTCATCATCATATTTATCAATAAAATCATCATTAAAATGATAGTTATTTGCTGCTAACTCTATATCAAAAGATTCTGAAGATCTATAAGAAGAACTATAAAGGTCATTGGTAAATTCAGATTCATATCATTCCTTCCAATAATTTCCGTATCAAATAATTTCTGTTGATCAAGTTGATCATCCGGAATTGATAGGTGTAAGTTGTGTTTTTAATAGTTGTAATTCTAATAAACTAACATCAATTATATCTTGTAGTTCATAATTTTCACTCAATAGTAATGATTCATATTTTTCAAGAAAAGCGGTCTGAGCATTTTCAAATTCATAACTTCATGGTAGTATACTTCATCTAGTAATAAGATTTTCAAGAAATGTTCTAAATAATGATTGAATTTGCTCGATTTTCTGATCTGGAGTATCTTTTCCATTAATAACTGATAATATACTACCTCTATTTTCTGGCAAAAGAAAAAATTGGTTAAAAAGATCATCTGCTTTCCTATCTAAAGAATCAATATCTTGAAAATAGTCACTATCTGTATGTTTTTCAGAAAGATTAATATTGTCCTTATTATTTACAATATCATACAATTTTTTTAATTCATTTTTTGTTGAAGAGGAAGAGAGTCCTTCGTTTTCATCTATTTCTGGATTTTCTCTTGTACTAAAGAAGATAACCATAGCTATTAAAATATAATAAAATAGTTTACAAACTTAATAGTATTCAAAAATTCAAAAAAAGCTCAAAAAAATAAAAAATACTACAAAAAAACAAACCATTTTTAAATAAATATTACATAATATAGTTCTGTATTACGTGATAAAACAAAAAAACAATCTTGACTTTATGGTTTAGATTGTTACAACAATAAAAGTAAATAAAAATAAAAACAAGTAAAAATACATAAGAAATCGTATGGATAATAAATGGTTTGTTTATCAGGAAGAAGACAGAGTCGTTCGTATCCCTTTTGTTGGGTTTACAGATTCTGCACAAGAGGCACTATCGAAATTATTCGAAGATTGCGTCCCGAAAGAAATAAAAATGAGTAATATTTGGAATGAAAAAGATCCCAAATATATTGTAATCAAAGGGCAATCTGCCTTCGATGAGTCTCAGACATTCTACGCAGAAATAGTGCGTAGATTATTGCAACAACAGAAAAACTATACACTCGGAATATTAATCTATTTCGAGTACTTCAACACGACAACCTCCAAAATTATGATGGAGGCACTCAGAAGTATTGCATCAAATAATCCACAGAAAAATCTTTACATTTGGTGGTTAGTTTCTGACGCTGATGATTATCAAAGCGTAAAGCATATCAAAAACATTGTGGTGGACAAAAAAGAAAATATTTACTTCACTATAGATGATGTAAGTATAAAAGAATAATGAAAAAAAGGAGCACTTTTAGGTACTCCTTTTTCAGAAATAGTTAAATAAATTTATGGATTATTTTTTTGTATTTTATCTAAAACTCTTCCTGTGCTTCTCATTTCTTTTTCAATACTACTTATTTCTTTCATCTGTTCTTCTTCGGAGAGATTTCATTTATTATTTAATAATGTAGAATGGAACTGATTTTGTAATAATAAATATAATTCATCAGCAATATGAAAATTACTAATTTGATCTTGAAAACTATCAAATTGTTCTTTTGAAACAACTAATTCAACTTTATATGATCATTTTTCTGTTTGATCAAAAAGAGAAAGTGCAGCAAAAAGTTCTTTTTGTAAAAGTTCCTGCTCTCCATCAAAAAACTTAATAGCAGCTCTTACTCTAGAAAAAGCTAAACACTTCAAATCTGACGCATCTTCTCAACTAACCTGGACAGTATTTACATCAGGATTATTATTAAATTCCATTTTCAAAAAAATATTTTATAAAAAGATATCTCTAGGTTTTGCTCAATCTTGAGGTCCAATAATTCATCTTTCTTCAAGTTGATCCATGATTCTTGCAGCACGAGCAAATCCAACTCAAAGCTTTCTTTGCAAAAGAGTGGCAGAAGCTTTTCTTGTTTCTGAAATGACTTGAATAGCTTGTTCTATCAATTCATCATCATCAGCATTTCATCAACCAAAGAGTCCTTCACCTGCTTCTAATTTGCTTTCCAGCATTTGAACAATATCAGAATTATAAATATCTTCTTCCGTAAGTCAACCCATATATTTATTTTTTAGCGTTTGTACAACTTTTTCAATTTCTTCTGTAGAAACAAACGGTGCTTGAATTCTAATAGGATGCTTAGTTGAAGGATCTACATAAAGCATATCTCATTTACCAAGCAAAGCTTCAGCTCATTTTCTACCAAGAATAGTTCTACTATCAATTTCTGAAACAACTCCAAAAGCTATTCTTGTAGGGATATTTGCTTTGATAAGTCATGTAATTACATTTACTGAAGGTCTTTGTGTCGCCACGATAAGATGAATTCATACAGCACGTGCCTTTTGAGCAATACGAGTAATACAAGTTTCTACATCTTTTTTGTTTCCGGACATCATCATATCAGCCAACTCATCAATCACAAAGACAATGCGATACATTTTTTCTCCTATGATTTTACTATTGTATTCATCGATATTTTTAACTCTTTTTTCTTTGAGAAGGGTATATCTTTTTTCCATTTCATTAACTGACCATTTCAAAAGTTTTAAGGCTTTTTCTGATTCAAAAACAATAGGAGCCAAAAGATAAGGCAGTCATGAATATAATTCTAATTCAACCTGTTTAGGATCTACCATCAAAAATTTTAATTCAGACGGAGTATTCTGATACATAAGACTCAAAATAAAATCATTAACTCAAACGGATTTTCCAGATCACGTAGCTCCAGCTACCAAAAGATGAGGCATAGATTCAAGTGTTTTTACAACAATAGATCCATCAATAGCTTTTCCCAGAGTAAGATTTGTTTCAGATTTTTTTATTTCATTTTGGAATTCTTCGGCAGAGAGAATATCCGCAACCCTTACCATAGATGGTTTTGGATTAGGAATTTGAATACCAACGCAGTCGGTACCAGGAATTGGAGCAATAATTCTAAGTGATTTAGATTTTAAAGACATAGCAATATCGTTCGTCAATCACTCAATAGTTGTTATTTTGATTCAAGATTCTGGTTTGATTCTAATTTGGACAATAGATGGTCATATATCAAATCATTCAATCAGAATAGGAACGTTAAATTCCAATAATTTACTTTGTAAAGATTTTGCTTTTTCCATTAAGAATGCTTCATCAATACTGATTTTTTGATCTCAACTTTCCAAGATATTGAGCATGAAAGTTGGTTTTTCTCAAGAAAAATTGATAATAGGTTTTGGTTTTTTTTCTTGAATTTTTTCTTCAATTTTTTTCTTGAGAAGTGTTGAGACAAAAGAACGAGAAATAGTTTGAGGGGTATATTCGTTTTCCTGATCTTCATCATTATATTCAT
>CAZPFR010000010.1:24553-33208 GCA_964586005.1 uncultured Candidatus Peribacteria bacterium
CGAGAAATAGTTTGAGGGGTATATTCGTTTTCCTGATCTTCATCATTATATTCATGGTTATTCGCTTTAGAAATTTTTTTTGCAATATCATGATCTTGTTGTTTAATAGGTTTGTTTGGTTTCTGTTCTTCTTTGATATTGATTTTGATTTTTGGAAGTGAAAAATTAAATGAAAAAAGTATCCATCAAATCATCAAAATCAGTAAAAGAATTACAAATACTTTAACAGCCAATGCATTATTTCCAAAAATCAAATTTAACAAATAAATAAGTGGCCATGAGATATATCATCAAAGTGATTCATATTTTTCAACTCATCAATCTACAATAGGAAAATTTAATATTGCAGAAACAAGCAGCATAATACAAAGAAATTGTTTAATCAAAAGTTTTATCAGATGTCCTTTGGACAAAATCATTCACCCGACAACAATACAAAGTCAGAAAAAAACCATTAGTCAAATCTCTCAAAAAGGAATACTAGCATAGTCCTTTAAAAAAGACAAGATAGGAGACCCTTCTGCCAAATACAAAGAAAAAAAGAATAATCATCAAAGCGTGATAAATCAAATTCAGAGTTTATATTTGTTGAGAATAATATTTTTCTTTTTTCTCCTTTTCCCCAAAATTACAATATTTAAAATATAAAATTAAGAATACTATTATTGTATTTCTTTTTCTTTAAGTTGCTGACAAATTAATCTAAAACTACAATCTGTACATTTTTTTTCATTACTTGTTCTCGTAAATGCAGTATGATTTAATGCTTGATTTTTTTCTATATCTTGATCAACAAGAAATTGTTTTTGATATTCAATATCTTCTTTTATTTTATTTATAATATATTCAATGTCTTCTTGTTGGATAGTTCAGGCTTTTTTGTGTAAAGAAGGGAGATAAATCTCTTGAACATCAATATGGCGATTTCAAAGTAGTGTATTTTTTTGTTTCAAAAGGGTTTTTAACGCATAAACACGCAATTGATCAGTAATTCAAGAGACATCTAGACTTTCTTTTCCAGATTTCCAATCCAAAATAAGGTAATTATTTTCTCCAAACATAATTCAAAAATCTGGGCTTGCTAATACAGATATTTTTTCCAATCAAGGAATGTATTGAATATTTACTTTCATAATATCAAAATTTACACGTCAAGGATTTTCTATATAAATATGATGTCCTTTACGAAATCGGTTTTCAATTTGTTTATGATAGTCACTACCCAAAAAACTGTTAAAATTAATAATTACTTTTTGAAGAATAACTTCAAGAGAATTATCTTCCATTGTATTATAAAAATGCTCAGATAATCCGAAAGCAACAAAATCAGTAAAATCAGTTTCTTTAGATAAGAAAAAAGTTTTTTCCATAGATGCAGAAAAATCTTGAATAATCTTTTGGGTATCAGGAATTGGTCAATTATCGACAATATATTTTTTGAATTCCACCAGATAAAAAGAAATGATTTTATGAGTCATTTCTCACATCCACATGTCCAAACTCTTTAATTTTTTAAGTACTTTACTTGTTTTCCATATGTCAGGGTATCTATCTTTGAGACTATCACTATAATAACTAAAAAAATATTTTTTTTGGCAATATTCCAAAACAGTTATCCTTGTATTTGACCAAGAGAGTGATGTCATAAGAAATATAACAAAATAAATCACTTCCTAACTATAAAAAAACACACTCTTTTGTCAAGAAAAAGTAAGAACAAAGAAAACACCCTTTTTTACTTGAAAAAAAAACAAAATATCATATATAATACCAGACGTGACGAAATGTCAGATTTTTTTATTTATTTAGATAAAAATATGTGTTTGTTCAAAAAGAAAAAAATGTACGTATATTCTTTTGATGAAGCAAAAGGAATAACAAAAGACATTCTAGGTGGAAAATGAGCAAATCTTGCAGAAATGGTAAGTATGGGTTTACCAATTCCTCAGGGATTTACAATTTCTACAGAAGCATGTGACCTATATTACAGAAACAACAAAACTAATGCTCAAGAAATTTTGGATCAAATAGAACATAAATTACAAAAACTTGAGAAACAATCAGGTAAAAAATTAGGAGATGCTAATGACCCTTTATTGGTTTCTGTAAGATCTGGAGCCAAAGATTCTATGCCTGGAATGATGGATACCGTATTGAATTTGGGACTTAACGATGAATCAGTAGAAGGACTTATCAAAAAAACGAATAATCCAAGATTTGCATGGGATAGTTATAGAAGATTTATTCAAATGTTTGGAGATGTGGTGATGGAAGTTCCTCATCATGATTTTGAACATGCTTTGCAATCAATAAAGGACGCAAAAGGTGTAAAATTAGATACAGAACTTGATACAGAAGATCTCAAAAAAGTTGTACAGTTGTACAAAGAAGCTGTGCAAAAAGCTACAGGAAAAATGTTCCCAAATAATGGAAGAGAACAATTACTTATGGCAGTAAACGCAGTTTTTGGATCTTGGAATAATGATAGAGCTATTATTTATAGAAAATTAAATGATATCAAAGGATTACTTGGAACAGCAGTTAATGTACAAGCAATGGTTTTCGGAAATATGGGAGAAACTTCAGGTACTGGAGTTTGTTTTACAAGAAATCCATCAACTGGAGAAAATAAATTTTACGGAGAATATTTGATGAATGCTCAAGGAGAAGATGTAGTAGCAGGTATTAGAACTCCATTAGAAATTGCAGAACTTGAAAAACAAATGCCTGATTGTTACAAACAATTAGTAGATATTTACCATGGTCTTGAAAAACATTATAGAGATATGCAAGATATGGAATTTACAATTCAAGAAGGAAAATTATATATTCTTCAAACAAGAAACGGTAAAAGAACAGCAGCAGCTGCAGTAAGAATGGCTGTAGAAATGGTAAAGGAAGGATTGATTGATGAAAAAACAGCTGTTCTTAGAGTAAAACCAGAACAACTTGACGCATTGCTTCACAAACAAATCGATTCATCTGCAAAAACTTCTGCAGAACTGCTTACAAAAGGATTACCAGCTTCACCAGGTGCTGCGGTAGGACAAATTGTGTTTACTGCTGAAGTAGCACATGATCGAGCAGAACAAGGTAAAAAAGTAGTTCTTGTAAGAACAGAAACATCTCCAGAAGATATACAAGGAATGCACGCATCTCAATGAATTTTAACCGCTAGGGGAGGTATGACATCTCATGCAGCCGTTGTAGCAAGAGGAATGGGAAAATGTTGTGTTGCTTGAGCTAGTGAAATTGCTGTAGATGAAAAAGCAAAGACATTGGTTATTCAAGGAAAAACTTTTAATGAAGGAGATATGATGACATTGGATGGGTCTACAGGAGAGGTATTTGTTTGAGCTCTCAAAGTAGTTGATCCAGAGCTTAGTGGTGATTTTGGAACATTAATGTCATGGGCTGATAATTATAGAAAACTTGGTGTAAGAACAAATGCAGATACTCCGCATGATGCAGAAGTTGCAAAAAAGTTCGGTGCTGAAGGTATTGGACTTTGTAGAACAGAACACATGTTCTTTGCTGAAGATAGAATTAAAGCAGTAAGAGAAATGATTCTTGCTGATAATCTTGATGGAAGAAAAAAAGCTCTTGCAAAATTATTACCATTTCAAAAAGAAGATTTCATAGGGTTGTTCAAAGCTATGGAATGATTTCCAGTGACTATTAGATTTTTGGATCCTCCTTTGCATGAATTTTTACCAACTGCAGAAGAAGATATAGCAGAATTAGCAAAAGAAATGAATGTGGATATTGATAAACTAAAAGAAAGAATTCACGGACTTCATGAATTCAATCCTATGCTTGGACATAGAGGATGTAGATTGGTTGTTACTTATCCAGAAATTGCAGAAATGCAAACTGAAGCTGTAATATCAGCTGCATGTGAACTAGCAAAAGAAGGTAAAAAAATAGTTCCAGAAATTATGATCCCATTAGTTTGATTTACACAAGAATTAACTTTTAATCTGGATATTGTTCATAGAGTAGCTAAGGCAACTATGGAAAAATACGGACAAACGATAGAATACAAAGTAGGAACTATGATCGAAGTTCCAAGAGGAGCTTTGATGGCTGATCAATTAGCTAAACAAGCACAATTCTTTTCATTTGGAACAAATGATCTTACTCAAATGACTCTCGGTTTTTCTAGAGATGATGCAGGAAAATTTATCAAAGAATATGAAAATCAAAATATTTTCGAAAAAGACCCTTTCCAAACACTTGATCAAGAAGGAGTTGGTCAATTAGTTAAGATTGCTGCTGAAAGAGGAAAAGCTACAAGAGTTGATATTAAACTCGGAATTTGTGGTGAACATGGCGGAGATCCAGAATCAGTTAAATTTTGTCATAAGGTAGGATTATCGTATGTAAGTTGTTCTCCATTTAGAGTACCTATCGCAAGATTAGCAGCCGCACATGCAGCTTTGCAATAATAATTAAATAAATTTTATATAGATAAAAAAGACACCCTGTTGATATGGGGTGTTTTTTTAAAAATTTGACTTTATATGTTTATTGGTAGTAGTATTATTACAATATCGTTATTTATGCTAGTAATTAGTAAAATTGAAAAAGAATAAACGTATAAAAAAACGCTTCGATTTCTCGAAGCGTTTTTTTATAAAATATTTTTTACTTATCAGCATCTATTACTTCACCTTCTACAGTTCCATTTTCTGGTTTTTCTAATTCTTCATTTGGATTTGGTGTCTCGGAAGTAGGGGATGTTTGATATTTTTGAGCAAGAGTTTGAAATTCTTTTTCGATACGATCAATTTCTGTATCAATTTCTTCTTTTGTTGCATCTTCTTTGTCCTTGATAGCTTTTCCATCAGCGATCATTTTGTTGATATTATCTTGTTCTTCTGCTGGAATTTTATCTTTTTGCTCAGTCATCATTGTTTCAATTTGATATACTAATGCTTCCAATCTATTTTTTGATTCTACAATTTCTCTTTTTTTGCGATCTTCTTCAGCAAATTTTTCTCCATCAGCTTTTGCCTTTGCAATTTCTTCATCAGATATATTAGTAGATCATTGGATTTTTACTTCTTGAGATTTTCCAGTAGATTTTTCTTGAGCAGTTACATGGAGAATTCCATTGGCATCAATATCAAAGGTTACTTCGATTTGAGGTTGTCATCTTCTCATAGCTGGAATACCTTCTAGATTAAACATTCCAAGTGATTTATTATCTCTAGAAAATTGTCTTTCTCCTTGAGTTACATTAACAGTTACTGCATTTTGGTTATCTGCAGCAGTAGTAAAAATATTTGATTTTTTTGCAGGAATAGTAGTGTTTCTAGGTATCATAGCATGAGCAAGTCCTCCTTCAACTTCTACACAAAGACTAAGCGGTGTTACATCCAAAAGTAGGATATCTTTTACATCTCCTTGAATAATTCATCCTTGGATAGCTGCTCCTTGAGCAACAGATTCATCAGGATTAACAGTTGCTTTTGGTTCTCTTCCAAATATTTCTTTAACAATTCTTGGAACGAATGGCATTCTTGTCGAACCTCCAACCAAAATTATTTCATTTATTTCACCAGTAGATAATTTAGAATCTTTCAAAGCTTGTTTGACAGGTTCTTTACATCTATCGATCAAATCTTTACACATATTTTCAAATTGAGCTCTTGTTAAATCAACTTCTAGATTTCTAGGTTGACCGTCAGTTCATGTAGTGATAAAAGGAATAGAAATATCAACTCTTTCTACAGCAGATAATTGTTTTTTTGCTTTTTCAGCTTCATCTTTGATTCTCTGCATTGCCATAGCATTGGTTTTTAAGTCTATAGATTCTTTTTTCTTAAATTCATCAACAATATAATCCATTATTCTTTGATCAAAATCAGCTCATCAAAGAGTAGTATCTCCAGATGTAGAAAGAACTTGAAATGTTCATTCAGATCATATTTCCAAAACAGTTACATCAAATGTTCCTCATCCAAGATCAAATACAACAATTTTTTCATCTTTATTTTTTCCTTCTCCATAAGCTAAAGAAGCAGCAGTAGGTTCGTTAATAATTCTCTCTACTTTGAGTCCAGCGATTTCACCTGCAGCTTTGGTAGCGTTTCTTTGTGAATCATTGAAATATGCAGGCACAGTAATAACTGCCTGACTGATTGGTTCTCCCAAAAATTTTTCAGCGTCATCTTTGATTTTTTTCAATACAAAAGCTGATATTTGTTCTGGTTTGTATTCTTTTCCGTCAATAACAACCAAGATTCCACCATCAGTTCATTCTTTAACGTCAAATGGAATATTTTTTAATTCTGATTTAATTTCACTGTATTTTCTTCCTATAAATCTTTTTACTTCATAAATTACATTTTTTGGTTCTAAAATTGCTTTTCTTTTTGCAAGATCTCCAACTAATAATTCATCTCCTTTGATATAAATAATAGAAGGGGTTGTTCTATTTCCTTCAGCGTTGGCGATTACTTCTGATTTATCTCCAAGCATATAAGAAACACAAGAATTTGTTGTTCCTAAATCGATTCAAATTACTTTTGCCATAGGTAAAATATAATAAATAAAATGTGTCACTAAAATTGAACGAGTGCTATATTAACTATTTTTTTTTATTTTTCAAGTTTTTTATCACTTTTTTTATTTAGGTGCTATTTACATAAAATATAATAAAAAAATAACATAATTAATGATTGACAATAATATAGTAATAAAAATTATTTTATCGTTATTATATTATTAATGTAAAATATAGACTTGACTTTTATAATAAAATAATTATATAAAAAATTATGAGATGGTCATTAAAAAATAAGTAAAACAAAAACATTCAATATGCAAAAATTTATTTCATTCATAATTGTTGTCGTACTTAGTATTACAGCAACTTCTTCGTTCGCCCAGAAGAAGGAAAAAGAAGACAAGAGCGAAACCAAATCCGTTCTGACAGAACAGTACAAGCAGTCTCTTCAAGAAGTTATCGCTTTTTTACAAATTGGTAATCAGGATGTCGATAAGTACATGGCTATGAAAGTTGACTCGCTGTTACGGATATGTTATATGGCAGATGCAGAAAACTTGTTGGCGACACAACAATCCAGAGTAATGGACGGAGTAATCCAACGACCAAAACTTGTTCACGACAAAGTTGATGGTCGAGCGGTATTCAAAAAAAGAACAATAAAAGCGTACGATAATGGTTTCCGGAAGTTCCTAAAAAGTTTGCCTAGAAACGTCCGATACCAATATTATGACGAATTTGTTGTAAACAATAGTCAAATTGTGATGAAGCCAAAAATGGCACTCATCAAGGAGTACAAAACCCATCTCAAGGTACTTCTTGATGTGAAATAGCACACATCTTTCAGTTCATTTAAAACAGTTTAGTTACCATGCCTCATTGTAAGTTTCTTACAGTGAGGTTTTTTTATATATAAGAAATCTAAAAATCTGATTTTTTCTTTTACTTATCAGAAAATTGTTTCATAGCATCTTTGTATCCAAGATCAAAAATTTTTTTCATAATATCTTTATTATTGCTAATTATTGGTATATTTAGCTTTCTTTGGAAGAGAATATCTACAAGGTGAAATTGTTCTAAATATTTGGCTCTCATTAGAATTTCATAGCTTACGGAAAGAGTAGAAAAAATAGAATGAATATCTTGATCTTCAGAAAATTTATTTAAAAATATTCCTATAATTTTTTGAGAAGGATGGTCTTTCTTTGCTAGGTCGATAGGAAAATTATTGATTAGGCCTCCATCCATCAAAAGTTTGTTTTCATATGTTACGGGTGGAAAAATACCTGGAATAGCAATACTTCATAAAAGAGGAGAAATCAGATTTCAATGTTTATAAGGTATATATTTTCCTTTTAAACTATCAGTTGTTCATATAGTCATAGGAATCTTTAATTCATCAAAAGTATCTGGTAAATCTTCTAAAAAAATATTTTGTACAAAATCATTTTTGAGAATGCTTTTTCTTGAAAGAAAATTTATCATTTTAAAATGAACCAAAGTAATAGCAGTAAATCTTTCAAAAATCCAATTTGCAGAATATCAAGCACTCCAATATGTTCCAACAATTGCTCAGGCGCTTACTCAATAGATATGAGAAATATTTTTTTTAATATCAAGTTCTTCTAATGCTTTTAATATTCATAAAGCATAAAAACCTCTAACTCATCATCAGGAAATAACTAGAGAATATTTTTTTTTGCCAAAAAGTTTTTTAAAAATACCCATTATAGAAGAAAAAATTAAAGCATTCAATTGTTTTTTAAAATACCAGCAACTCAGATCATAGCAGCATTATCTGTAGAATAAATTTTCTTGCTAGGTTTGTATAATGTAAAATTCAGATTCTTATAATTTTTATGAAAAAGTAATTCATTTGTATAATCCCAAAGTCTATCATTTGCAGATACTCATCCCGAAATTCCAAGCGTTTTTGCCGAGTATTTTGCACCAGCTCTCAATAGTTTTTTTGCCAAAACTTCCACAACAGCTTCCTGAAATTCATAAGCAATTTCACAAATCAGATCTTCTGTCAGTGGTATGCTTTTTTCTTCAAGTTGCTTTAATAAAATAAAGACTTGGCTCTTCATTCATGAAAAACTAAAATCAAAAGATTCTTTGGTGAGAAATATTCTTTTGAA
>CAZPFR010000011.1:0-2216 GCA_964586005.1 uncultured Candidatus Peribacteria bacterium
AAATAAACTGGTTTGAGTTATTTTTGATTGAGGGGAAGATTCTTTGGGCTTGAGCGTAGCGAGAACAGGAAAATGATGTATTAAGGTTTCCCACCCCTCGTATATTGTAAGTCAGAGTTCCTGTGCTTTTTGCTTTTTTGAACCTGCTTTTTCTCAAATAATCATAAATTGTGTTGATTTTATCGGGTTATCGTGAAAAACATATCAGTCTTGTTCTAATCTAGTAACTATAAGTTCTCTGGGAATGGGAAATATTCCTGTAATAGAAAATGTTTCTTTTCTTTCTTTAAATAAATCATATCAACCTGAATCTACAGTAAATTTCATACCAATATTTCTAAGATTCATTAACATTTGCTGATGTTCACTATCAGAAAAATAATCAACTAAAGCATCAAGGGTCTTATCTCAGATCCCATATATTGTTATCAAAAAATCACGATCTGTAAGAATATGAAAAATATCTTCTAAACATACTGGTTGTTGAGAAACCATAGATTGAACAATATCTTGAGCCATTTTTTTTCCTACATGAGCAATTCCCAACCCATTTAATAACCTTCGTAATGGTTGATTTTTTGATAATTCTATTTCATTTACTATTTCTGCGACTTTTTTATCTCCGATTCCTGGAAATTTGCGGAGTAAAATTTGAGTAGAATATTCTGGAATTTTATAAATATCTTCTATACTTTGTACAATATTTTGTTCCACGAGAACATCTACGATACTTTCTCAAATTCACTGTATATCCATACAATTCTTACTTACAAAATGGAGAACTTGTTCTTTTAGTTTTGCCAAACATTTTGGATTAGTACAATAATAATGAATATCTTGATTTTTTATTTTTTCTCTACATGAAGGACATGTTGTAGGCATTTCTATTTTTTGGACAGCAGTGCTTCTACGTTCTTTTATTGTACTTACAATATATGGAATTACTTCTCCACTTCTTTGTACTCGTACATAATCTCATATATGGAGATCTTTTTCTTTTATAAAATCAAAATTATGAAGACTGACTCTTTTTATGGTTACACCACTAAGTTCAACTGGTTCGAGATTAGCAACTGGTGTGATAATTCATGTTCTTCCTACTTGAAAATCTACAGAAATAACTTGAGTAGACGCTAGTTGTGCTGGAAACTTATATGCAACCGCTCGGCGTGGATGATGATCTGTTGCTCAGAGAATATCACGTTGTTCTTGATTTTTAACTTTAATAACCAATCCATCAAAATCAAAATCTTCAGATTCTAATTGTTGTTTAATTTTAGGATCCAAACAAATATCTATAACTTCTTGAATTGATTCAACTTCTCTTTTTCGGGGATATATAGGAAGTCATAATGAGAATAAAATATTTTCAATTTCATCTGAACTTTTTTCTCAAGAAACTTTTTTATCGTACATATTTATGGTTGTTGTTTTTGTTTTTTCATCATATTGAGTTGTATCATATTGCAAAACATCATAAACATAACATACCAACTTCCTTTTTGCTACCTCCTTGGAATCTAGTAATTTAATACTTCATGAAGTAGCGTTTCTAGTATTTGCAAATGGAATTTCTCCTTCTTCATCTCTCTCTTTATTTAATTCTTTCCAGACAGATTTTGGCATCATTATTTCTCATCTTACGGAAATATCTACTTGCTGAGATAAATTTCTGGGAATAGACTTTATAGTTTTCACATTTTCATTAATATCTTCTCATACTCGTCCATCTCAGCGCGTAATTGCTTTTTCTAATTTTCCATTTTCATAAATTAACTCAACACTAATTCAGTCAAATTTTGGTTCTATGGTGTATATTACATTATTATTTTTAATTTTCTCTGCAACGGACAAAGTAGAATTCATTTCTGATGGTTTTTCTAATATTTTTTTTATCCTTTGTTCCCAATCAGATAGATCTTCTGCATTATACGTATTTTCTAAAGAAGCTAATTTTATTGTATGCTCTGCTTTTTCAAACCCTTCACTCACCTGCCCTACAAGACCTTGGGTTGGACTATTTGAAGAAATTATTTCAGGATGGAGTTCTTCAATTTTCTTGAGATAATCAAAGAGATCATCGTATTCTTTATCAGAAATAATTGGAGAACTTTCGATATAATAAAGATGATTGTGATCTACGATACAATCTATTAATTCTCAATAAATTCTATGAATTTCATCTGAATCTGAAATATTTTTCACAAAAGGATTGT
>CAZPFR010000011.1:2316-27390 GCA_964586005.1 uncultured Candidatus Peribacteria bacterium
ACACCAAATGTAGCAAAGAGAATATAAATATCCATAAAAATTGATCGATTTTGAATATAGTACAAATCTAACTTTGCTTCATCTTCAAAATCTAGATTATCTCTACCAAAAACCTGTGCATATCATGTTATTCCTGGCTTTATTGAAAGTAATCTTTTTTGCCATATTTCATATTTTTCTACTTCATTTGGAAGATGGGGCCTTGGTCATACTAACGACATAGTTCATAGTAATACACAGAATAATTGAGGAAGTTCATCAAGCGATGTTTTTCTTATAAATTTTCCTACTTTTGTTATTCTTGGATCATCTTTGATTTTTGGAAGAATATCTCCTCTTATATTTGCTTCTGATAGAATAAGGTCTTGATATATTTTTTCGGCTTTATCTCAACCGTATTTAGTTCATGTACTTAGATGTTTAAACATACTACGGAATTTAACAAAAGTGAATGTTTTATTTCACTTTCAAACTCTTTTTTGCATAAAGAATATAGGTCATGGAGAATCTAATTTTATAACCATTCCTATAACAATCATTATCGGCAAAAATATTATAATTAATAGTATTGATGTGATAATATCAAATAATCTTTTTCGTATTAATGATCGTCAATCTAATGTAGAATTTTTATATTCTAATGCTATAATATTATTAACAGCTTCTGGTGAATATACCACATCATCCAAAAAATATCATTCTGAAATATGGTAAAATCTTGTGAATGAGAATCTCGTTTTTTCAAAAATTTCTTGTAATGTTTCTTTTTCAAAGCTTCCTACTGCTATCACCATAAAATAATCATCTAAACATATATCATTTAATTCCTTTGCCCTTATAAATTCTGTTTTATTTGAAAATCAATTTTTTACTTGTTCTATAGCTTTATAACTTTGTAATGTATCACTTCATATAATAATAATTTTGTGATTACTTTTTTGATGAAACCTTGCTTCTATATAATTTCGTATTTGATCAAAGAAAAATAAGACAAAAAATACAAATATAGCACTAACAACAATAATAAATCTTGAAATTCAAAAGAAAAATACAAATCCTTGACCAAAATAAGCTATAAAAGTAATTGTTACAAGCCAATATAACCAGACTTTTGTAAATGTTTGAAAATATTTCTGGATTGGTTTATGGAGTTCGTATAATTTTTTTGTAATTCCCAAAAAAACAAAAATAAAGGCTGAAACCCAAGCATATACCATTGTTTCATAGTAATTCATCAATGGGATAGACAATTGTACACGAGGTATAAGGTCAGTTACTTGACGAATTTTAAATGTCAAAGAAAATATCAGTATAATTATACATCAATGAATAATAGGTCTTAATAAACGAAATCATATATTTATTGGTTTCATTATGGAGATATAAATAAAATTAGATAATCATTTTTGATATTTTATCGCTAAGATACTGAACTTGTTTTCTAAAATATCAAACTCTATCTATAGAAGCCCCTGCTGCATGAAGATGTCATCATCATCAAAATAATTCTGCTATTTTTTGTACATCGTTTGTTTTACTTCTAAAAGACATACAGCATTTTTTGTTTTTATTATCATCTCTAAAAATAATACTAACTTTTGCATCTTCTATATCTTGTATAATTATTTGTCAAAAATCTGCTTCTTCACGATCTATTCATGATTTTTCGATATCTTTTTCTGTATATCGAGTATAGATAATATCTCATTTTTTTTGAAGTCTTTTAAACATAAGTTCCATCATTTTAACACCTGCAAAAGATTTTTTACGAAAAGCATTATTAACTATAATTTTTTTATCTGCTCATAGTTCTACAAGATTTAATGCATTTGTCAAAATTCTTTTATGATCTTCATCGAAACGAAAATTTCCAGAATCTGTTGTTAATCATAAATATAAATAAGTGGCTATTTGTTTATCGTATAGATCTGGCCATCGTTGATATGTTGTCTCAAAAATAACTTCACAAGCACTCATAGAACTAGGATCTGAAATAATTAACCAATTTTTATTTTTTTCTTTAATAACATGATGATCTATTATAATTATATTTTGTTTCTCAAAATAGGTAATATATTTATCATAAAATCATGATATACGATTGGTATCTCAAAAATCCAAAAATAGAATAAGATCATATATACCATAATCAAATTCAGATTTAATTAATTCTATTCATGGTAAAAAATCGTATATACGACTAGGTTCAGTTGGGGTAAAATATTTTACATCTTTTCCCATTTTTTTCAAAATTCATCATAATCATAGCATCGCTCAAATACAATCTCAATCTGGATTCTTATGTCAAAATAATGCTATTTTCTTTGATGTTTCTATGGTGTGTTTTATGGTAGTATTCATAAAGACTATTTTGTATATAAAATTTATTGATACCAATTTTATTGGTATAAATTTTTTATTTTTTGATATCATATATCGTCTATAAACACTTCTTTATTTCAAATATATATTTTTTGGGTTCATGGATTATTTTTGATAATAATTCATAGGGCTTGTATTTTTTCTACATTATCTGGTAATCAAAATTCATTATCTTTTGAAATATTTTCTTGTTTTTCTTCAACGATTGGAATTTCAGGAAGTATTTCTTTTTCACTAGAATTGGAAGATGTAGACTTATTTGGTTCGGATCTTAATTTTTTTGCATTTACTACTGTTATTTCCGGATCATATTTGCTTCATGCATGTTGAATTAATATCTCTCTAGATGTTCTGATAATTTTTTCTAAACTAATAGATTTTCATTTAAAAATATGCATAATGAGAATATCATTTTTTTTAAGATCAACTGTGTCTTTCATAAAAATTTCAATTTTACCAGAAATATCTTCTATCTCTACAAAAAATCATTTTTTCTTTGCTCTCTGAATATTTTTTATGTATCCTATGATAATAAAGGTACCTGTTATTTTTTCTTTTCCTTTGAACTGTGATATAAATGAATATTTTTTTATGTGATAATATAAACCATCCAAAGGATTTCAAGAAACAAATGTTTTAAAAACATCCTGATCCATCAATAATTTTTCCATAAAAGAAGTTTTATGTGTATTTTTATAAGTTATCTTTGTTTGAATATCTGTCATACCAAAAAGTCATCATCACATTTGTTGTGAAGATTTTGTTCGCTGTAATAATAATTCAATATTTTCTAACATTGTTTTTCTATCTCAAAATTCATCCAATGCTCATGATTTTACTAATCATTCCAATGATTTTTTATTAATAACATTTTGATTTCTTTTCAAAAAATCTTCTAAAGAAGAAAATTTTCAATTTACTTGTCTTTCTTTCTGGATACCTTCACCTATTTCTGATCATAATCATCTTATACAAAAAAATCATAATCTGATTTCTTGCTTTATTGCAGCTACATGATTGAAGGACATATTTATATTGGGTGGTAGTACTTTGATTCAGTGAGCTTGAGCTTCATTTATATAATTACTTAATTCATCTGTATCTTCTTCTACAGATCTAATTAATGCTGCATAAAATTCTACTGGATAATAAGCTTTTAGATATGCTGTTTGATATGCAATCATAGCATAACACACAGAATGGGATTTATTGAACGAATAAGAAGCAGCTGGTTCTATCATTTTCTCGTAAATATATTGAGAAGTTTCTTTTTTATATGATTTATATTCTTCACATCTTTTTACAAATTCTTTTTTAATTTGTTCTATTACTTCTTTTTTTTTCTTACCTACACCTCTTCTTAATATATCTGCTTCAGCCAATGAAAATCATGCCATTGCTTGTACCAAAAACATTAATTGTTCTTGATATATAGCAATTCCATATGTTAGTTTCATAATTGGATCTAAATCTTCGGTAAGTTTTTGATTTTCTTCTTCTGCTACTTGTTCTCAATATTTTTTGGTAAGTTCAATTCTAAGATCATTATGCATATACGTTACTGGTTCTTCTCATTTTTTTCTAGCAATATAGTTTGGAATAAATTCCATTGGTCAAGGACGATAAAGAGCATTCATAGCTACTAGATCATCAATACGATCTGCTTCTAATTTTACAAGAAATGTTCTCATTCATTCAGATTCAAATTGAAATATTCCTGTTGTATCTCATTGCTGAAATACTTTTTTAAAAGTCGATTCATCATCTATTGGAGGTAAAAAGGACATATTTTCCATAAAATAAGAAAACATTGGATCTAATACTATTCATTCTTTTTCTGATTTTTTTACGATAATTTTTATACAATTTTTGATTACTGATAAGTTTCTTAGTCCAAGAAAATCCATTTTTAGTAATCATATTGTTTCCAAAGTTGGTCAATCATATTGGCAAACAATATCACTTTGTCATTCCTTGATATATTGAATAGGAGAATATGTAGTAATTTTTTTTGGAGCTATAATAATTCAACAAGCATGTACACCTAATTGTCTCATATTTCATTCTAATTTTGAGGCAATTTCTGCTGTTTTTTGTACTTTTTCATCTCATTCATATATAGCCTTAAGTTCTTCCGGTGAATCTTCTTTATTTACCGCATCCAGCATAGACATTTTTTCTGGCATAAGGCTAGAGATGAGATTTGATTTTTCAAAAGGTATACCCATTACTCTTGCTACATCTTTAAATGCAGCTTTGGGAGCCATTTGCATATATGTACCTATTGAAGATACCTTTTCCTCTCAATATTTCTCTCTAACATATTCGATAACTTTTTCTCTAAGAGTATCTTCAAAATCAATATCAAAATCTGGCATAGAAATACGAGCTGGATTTAGAAATCTCTCAAAAAGCAATCCAAAAGGTAGTGGATTAACTTCTGTTATTCTAATTAACCATGCTAATAAAGATCATGCTCAAGATCATCTTCATGGGCCAACAACTATCTGATTTTTTTTTGCTCGACGAACAAAATCTGCTACAATAAGAAAATATGAATTAAATCACATTTCTTTGATTACTTTAAGTTCGTATTCTAAACGGTTAATATATTCTGGTAATGTAAATTCTCCTATTTTAATTTCTTGATTATTTTCCAAAAATGTTCTTTTGAATATTGTATGCGTTTGAATTGTTATTTCTTTGAGTTCTGTTGGACTTATTTCCGGTAAAGATTTTGTTACTATTCATTGACTAGAAATTTTAGTCATTTCCAAAATCACTTCATTATCCCATCAGAGATTGAATTTATGATTTAATCATTTATATGCACGATAACGTAATTCAAATTCATAAAGATTCATCATGTTAGTTAGTAGTTTACAGGTAATATTTTATTACTATTTTTGGCTAATAGTATTAATTTATATATTTTATATATTAAATATTGTTTTATATATACCAATTTTCCTTTATGAATCAACTCAAAAACATTTTTATCAAAAAAACTCTTTTCCGAAGAAAAGAGTCTTAGTGAAAATATTTTATCTATTATGCAACAGTAGAAGATGATTTTCCAATTAACCAGAATATTGAAGTTACTATAATCCATGACAATCCTATTACTATAAGTCCAATAGCAGCTTGTTTTAATACTTTAAATCCTGCTTTATATTTTCCATCATCACCAGCAGCAGTAACCATTTGGAAACCTCCATATAAAGCTAATACTAGAGCAATCAATGCTAAAAGAGTAAGAACTCGGTTTATAACTGTTTTTACTACTTTGATCAATCCCATTTCTTCTCCTTGTCCTGTTCCTCAAGCCAAACCAAATTGTTGTCATTCGTTAGTAACACCAAATTGAGCAAATGTTTGTCAAATTCAAATTCCAATAGCTACTACTCAAACTAATAATAATGTTTTTCACAAAAATTTTTTGATTTTCATATCTGTTTAATAAAAAATAAATAAAAAAGTATATCGCACTCATTGTTATACAACGGACATCTGTTTTCAAGTGTTTCTACACTCTATTGTTGTTTTATTCCTTTGGTTTATATATAGGTAAAATATATAGTTATCAAGCTTTAAAATCAAATTTTATACAGCATTTTATTTGAAAGTTTTTTTTATATTCTCGTTGTCAAAACTAGAAAAAAGTATACAATAATGGTTATTAAGAATAATTCTAGATTGAAAAACAATTAGAAAATCTTATTTATTGTTTACTTTAATTATTATATTTTTTATACTACCTTAGATGAAAACAATTCATAGATACAAAAATATACATGATTATATCCAAAAGAAAATCGATAAAATTCCTTTCTTGAGCCACATTAGAGTAACGAGAGAATTTTATTTACTTGTTTTTTTTGTATTTTTATTTTTTATACTTTTTTTGAGACTCTTCTGGTTACAAATAATTAATCATAGATATTATGATGATCTTCTCAATAAACAACATGTTAGTCAATCTCTATTAAAAGCAAAAAGATGAAATATATTTGCTTATGATAAAGCTGGAAAGCCTGTTCAACTTACAGAAAACATTTCTATGTATAATGTTTTTGTTGATCCAAAATTTATATGGGATAAACCTCGTTTTATTTCACTTTTGACACCCACTGTTTACAGTCATCTCTGTGAGATGTATTGAATGAAAAAAGTAACGCGTGAAGGTTGTATAAAAAATATTGAGATATATACTAAAAGAGAAATTCTCCCAAAAGAACCAGATTTTTTTTATTATTGAAGTGGTATTGTATCTACATGATATCGAACTTTTGATTGGACAGGATTTAATAATCAAAGAGATACCATTCTTTCTTGATTTACTCGTGAAATAGCATATTGATTAATAAAAACACAATTAGATAAAACTATACAAATATGAATTAGACCTCAAAATTATCTTTGATTTTTTACAAATGAACGTTTTTTCGAAGAACTAAAAAAAATAAATCTTGATTATATCGTAATATCTTCTAATTATGTATATATAGTTCCTGATAAAGTTTCTAGTATTTCTAGAGAAATACAACCCTTAAAAAAACTTTTATTAAAATATGGATATCTTGATCAATACCCAAATTTAGAAAAATATTTTCAAAAACAAGAAAATAGATATGTTAAACTTATTTCTGATGCTAATCCAATAATAGCACAAAAAATAAAAGAATTGAAATTAAAATTTTATAGAGAACGTAATAAAGATAGAATTCCTCTTTTGCACTGACTTTGATTAGAGCCTTATACAAGGAGATATTATGAATATTGATCATTTCTTTCAAATGTACTATGAATGGTAGATAAAAATTGAAATGCTTTTTATGGAATAGAACAATTTTTTGATTCTGACCTTCGTTGAAAAGATGGAAAAATAATATGACGTTCATCTTCTTGGATTGGTAATGTTTGAGCAAATGAATTTCAGATTGAAAATGTTGTTAATTGAAATGATATTTATCTTACTATAGATATTGGTATACAAAAAGAAATTGAAGTATTATCAAAAAAATATCAAGAACAATTTAAAGCAGACTCTGTAAGTATATTAATATATGATCCTTTCGATTGATCTATCAAGGCTTCTTCTAATTATCCTTCATTTGATCCTAATGATTATAATTCTACATTTCAAATGAAACCATTATGATGGGAGCAAAGGTTTATTATTGATGATTTAACGTATTTGGATGTTCCTGTATATATTTTTACCTGATGAATATATAAACTTGCAACAACTATAGAAAGAAAAGACATATCAATGTCAAAATTTATAGCAAAAAATATCTATTGACCAAGAGTTTTTGTTGATAAAAATATAGCAATGCCTTATGAACCATGAAGTATTTTTAAGGCGTTTACTATGGGAATTTGAGTAGATATAGATGAAATTAATATCTTTGATTTTTATAATGATACCAATGAAATTATTGTATGACCTTATAAAATAAAAAATGCAGATCCTGATAATTGTTGATGATATAATAGTTTCCTTAATGCCTTTATCTATTCTTGTAATGTAGGAATGGTAAGAATTGCATATGGAGATTGAACAGGAAAAATATTTGGAATTGGAAAAGAAAGTTTCTATAATTATTTAAATAAGTTATGATTTGGAAAAAATACTAATATTGAATTAGCATGAGAATGAGCATGATTTATTGAAAATTCTACAACTGTTGCATTATCAAGATTTTTAAATAACTCTTTTTGACAAGGATTACTGACTACCCCACTTCAAATTATAGCTGCTTATGCACCTATTATTAATTGATGATACTATTTACAACCCACTATTATAAAATGAATTTTCGATAAGAAAAATGATGTTTATCTAACAAACCAAAAACAAATATTGAGTCAGATTTTCAAACCAGAAACTGCGGAAATAATGAAAAATGCGCTTTTTGATGTTTTGGATAAGAATAAAGAACTTAATAAATTAACAAAACTCGAATGATATTCATTTGGAGGAAAAAGCTGAACATCACAGATTTCTTATAAATGAAAATATCAACAATGAATATGATGGACTAATGCATCTTTCGTTTGATTAGTAACAAAAGATGATCCAAAATATTTGGTTATTATTCAAATTCGCCGTCCTAGATCAAGTATTTGGTGATGACAGACTGCTGGTAGAATATTCTCTGATGTGGCAAATTTTCTTGTTAATTATTCACTTATCGTAAAATAATTTTATTTGTTTATTATATGTATATGGATTCTATGTTTATTTTTACTGATTCATTTCTCAAAAAAGCTAAACAATATTTTGATCATATTCTTTTTGAGAATACTTATATTGAAAATAATTCTGATTTTTTATCGGCTATTTCTTACTATTCACGTAAAAATAGTAGATTACTTATTATAGCTTCTCGTACTTGTGTTGATACTATTTTTCCTATTATCCAAAAATGAAATTCAATGATTGCCCTGATAAATGTTAGTTGTTGAATGATGGGATTTACAAATAAGTGATTCTGGGATATTTGGGATATTGCTAAGGCAAGAGACTTTTGACTCCAAGTATATGAACCACTCTATCAAGAACATATTTCTGACATTTTAGAAAATATAAATACTTCTTGTTATATTAGATTTAATGAACATTTACTACGAGAACAACAAGTACCCAAAACAATTACTAATACATCATGAATTATTAGTTTCCAAGATTTGAACTATACCTGAAATTATTGAACTGTATTGTGTTTTTGAACACTTTTACCTGATGTTATCTATTGAGCTCATTACCTTCAGGAACAGGGCTTTGGTATTGATATATTTGGAGTAACAAATCTTTTTTCTTTTGAATCCGATATATTGTTTGAAAGTATAAAAAAGACTGGTAAACTTATTGTTGTTATGGATCAGCATTTATGATCTCTTTATGAGATATGGATTAGATCAATTCTTTTTGAAAAATGACTATCCCCTATTTTAAAATTTATAATGCCTTATTATCAAAAAATATCTAGCATGTCAGCCGAATATATGTATGAACATGCTCAAATTGACTGACCAGCTATTACACAGAGAATCCAAGAAGAATAATGAGTCTTGATTTTAATTATTATTTCATTACAACCCTAAGCGAAAATTTATTTGTTATTAATTTTTAATTATTAATTTAATAAGCATGTTTTGAAAAGTAGGAGAACTAAAAAAAATGTATGATAAATACAAAACACTCCAAAATGCACTTAAAAATCTAGTAATAAGAGGTAAGGAAGGTAAATTTACAGATGAAAGTTGAAACGAGAACGATGCTATTATTGTAGATATTTCTGGAGAAATGAAACTTAGAGATTTAAAAATAAATGATGTTCGTCTTTTGGATCCTTCTAAAAAAGATCAATTAGAATCACTCATTGTAGCTTGTTTCCAAAAAGCTCAGAATAAAGCGCAAGAAATAGCTGCAGAAAAGACAAAAGAAGTTCTTTGATTTGATCCATCAAATATTTGAAATCTTCTTGGATGAGGGGGTATTCCATGATTATCATAATACTCTATGATAATGCATTTAATATTGTCATTTCTATATCAGAATTATTTAGTTTTATAGTAAATTCATAAAGACTACCTTTACAAATCAAGGGTAGTTTTTTTCCTGTTTTTTCTTCTACCAAAGATAATAGTGGTCATACTATCTTTCATAACATATCATTTTTGTTCTTACTATAACTTGAAGGAGGTAATTGTTTATTTGAAATATCTCTACCTGGATTTTCCAATAACATCTTTACTATTTCTATAGTAGCTGTTTGAGAATGAAGGTCTTGAGAGGTTAATTTTTGTCAATCAAGATATATTTTGTTGTTTAAACTATCTAAAAGTAATCATTTTTTCTGATTTTGAACTAATTTATCACAATCTCAAACCACAACTTTTCCGTTTGTTCGTTTCATTATACAATTTCTTCAATCTAAAAATTCTGAATATTTATTGTTTACTAGATCTTGTTCTATTTTGCATCATTCAAAAGAAAGTCCATCTCACCAACTTGTATAAATAGTTCTTGATCATTCAAATTCCTGATTTAAAGAATCTATTGCATTTGTAATAATATTTCTAGATACCTCTAAAGGCATAACAAATAACAAAGATCATCACATAATTGTAGAATCGTTTGCTAATAGCGCTAATTTTTTGGATGATCATTCAAATTTTTCTAAAATTCTTTTTATATATAATAACATACTATCGGCACTATCTCTTGTTACACAATCAGATTGTCTTAATTTTTTTAATGAATCTAATAATGCTATAACATTATTTTCATCATATCCATTACAACATACTTTACTCATAAAAAACAATATTTTCAAGCTAGCAATACCCATTATTTTACCATAGGTATTGTTTATTTCATCTTTTTCTGGTTCTATTAAGTTTTTATAAAATTTTGGTCTTTGATTAATCGGAATGTATTGCAAAAAATCACCAAATAACCCTTTCATTTCTGATATTATTTCTTGTGCAATCATTCAATTATTTTTATAATTACTACCTGCTACTTGTTCTAATAATACGGGAGTTCCTGAATATGTTATTCCATAATCCATAGGAAGATATGAAATTTCTCTAAGTTCTGGATATAAATCATTAAGTTTGAATCAAAAATATCTTCTCTTCTTTATTGAAAGTTCTTCTATACTTTTATCATTATCTTCTGAAAATGATATTATAGGATAATAAGAATTGAAAAAAGATGCTAATTTAGTTCACGATGATATCATTCAATAGATATATTTATCAAATTCTAATGCATCTAGGAAAATTTTATAAAATGGAGAATATTGATCATTTAATAATTCATTAATATTTCTTTGTGTTAATTTTATAAGACTTATATTGGTTATATTTTCTTCTAATCTATTTATTAGTAGAGACAAAACTAATGCCAATATTGATCAAAATCACAAACCAACTCCCCTCGGTAATTCAGATAAAATATTAATTTCTATTCCACCATATTTTTCACATAAATATCCATATTTTTCTTGAAGAAATTTATTTAAATTATTGAAATATGAAGCATATTCTATAGCACCCATTGTAACAAAATTATATCAATTTAATTCCAAATAACTTATTTTATTTATTGTTATTGTTCATGAATTTGTTTTGGTATATCACATATATAAACGCAAAGGCACTTGTTGTTTTATAGATACTCAATGATAATTATTGAGTACATCTCATGATCGGTTCATTACAAATGGGGCTGAAACAACAAAATTATTTTCAATAAAAAAACTTTCATAAGTATGAAAGTACGTCTTTTTTAAATTTTTGGTGTTCATTACAATATCATATAGATAAAAATTATTTTTTATATTCTATTGCTTTAGTTTTATATATATCCACTTACAAATGTCAATAGATATTTTTATTAAAAAAATGGTTTGTGATATTATACACAAACCACTCAATTATCTAACTAATAAATCTTGGATTATTATGCATTACACATCCTTTAGGAGACACAAACATGAATTTATATTTCATATGTATATCAAATTTTTCCTCTGCCTCTTTTTTACCAATATTTTGACCTTCAAGATCCAAAATTATTGGAACATTTAATTTTTTTCCTATCAAACAAAAAAGAGCATCAGGATATTTCTCCCTTAAAATTTTTTTTGCTTCACTTATTGGTTTTTTACCAATAACATTCTCAATATCCATGTATTTAGGACTCATATTTTGTCCAGCAAATACTAATCGAATCATTTTTTTCATTTTTTTAGATTTTTTTTGTTTTTTATCTTATAATTATTTTTTGTTTTATGTCAATATTAAATTCAAGGAACTGGAAAATTTTTACAAAATTCTTGTACTTCTTGTTTTATCATATTTAATATTTCATCAGATTGGTGATTTACCAATGAACGATGAATAAAATCAGCTATCTTTTTTGTATCTGCTTCTTTTACTCCTCTTGTTGTCATTGCAGGCATTCAAATTCTTAGTCCTGATGGCTTAAATGGAGGATTTGGATCATCTGGAATAGTAGATTTAGATGTTGAAATTCAGATTTTATCTAATGTTTTTTCTGCTATTGCTCAATCTATCTCCGTTCCTTGAAAATTTACTACAACCATATGATTATCAGTACCTCATGTCACAAGAGCATATCAATAAGATAATAATTCCTCTGCAAGTATTTGAGCATTTTTTAGTGTTTGTATTGCATAAGTTTTAAATTGTTCTGTTTGTGCTTCTTTGAGAGCTACTGCTATTGCACAAATAGTATTCATATGTGGTCATCATTGAACCCCTGGAAATACAGCTCTATCAATTCTGGTTGGAATATTTTCTATTGTATCTTCGGGTTTTTTGAGTGGATTTGATACAATTCATTTACTCAGAATAAGTGATCATCTTGGTCATCTCAATGATTTATGAGTGGTTGTCATCATGGCATGAAATCCATATTCTAGTGGATTTTTAAGTACTCATGCAGCAACTAATCATCCAATATGAGAAATATCAGCATAAGCTATTGCTCCTATCTCATTTGCTATTTCAACAAATTTTTCATATTCTAACTCTCTAGGGTATG
This sequence comes from uncultured Candidatus Peribacteria bacterium, assembly GCA_964586005.1. Classification (GTDB taxonomy): domain Bacteria; phylum Patescibacteriota; class Gracilibacteria; order Absconditabacterales; family Absconditicoccaceae; genus UBA5124. Next base: position 15,284 of record CAZPFR010000011.1, read on the forward strand.
CACTAAATCACGCTAAAATCATTTTTGGTTTATATTGGTTCGCTAATTCACGAACTTGATCAAAATTAATTTTTCCATCAGATTTTGTTTTATATCTTTGAAAATTAAATACCTTCGAAATAAATGTTACAGGTGCCCCATGAGTAAGATGTCATCCGTGAGTCAAATCCATACCCAAAATAGTATCTCCTGGTTCCAATAACCCTGCATATACTGAAACATTTGCAGCAGCTCCTGAAAGAGCCTGAACATTTGCATGATCCGCTTTAAAGATTGTTTTTGCTCTATCAATTGCTAACTGTTCTATTTTGTCAGTATTTTCTTGTCCTCAATAATATCTTTTTCCCGGTGTCCCTTCAGAATATTTATTCGCAAAATGAGAAGATTGAGCCTCTAGTACAGCTGATGATTGATAATTTTCACTAGCAATAAGTTCCATTCCTTCAGATTGACGTTTTTGCTCAGAAAGAATTAATTGGTATACATCCATATCGGTTTTTTGTACGTCATCAAACATCATATCTTTATTAAAAATTAAAATTATTCAAATAATATTCTGATTTTTTATATATTTTTATAGTTGTCTATCAAGCAGAAATTTTTTATCATGAAGATTTTTCTATTTTGGTAAAAGTTATTTTTATATATGATTGATTTCATTGTTTTGTCGGAATATCTTTTATCTCTATATTTGGACTTAATTGTAAAATTTCTTTATTATTTTTTAATTCATCGTATAATTTTTCATTATTTTTATCTTTTGCTTGGAGTAAAATAATTCAATTTTCTTTGATATCCTCTATTTTTGAACATAATTTTATATTTTTTTGTTGTTTAATACTATTTAAAAATAGTTTTTCTTTTTCTAAAAGAATATCCAAAACTTCGAATCTTTTATTTTTATTTATTTCAGATTCGAGCCGCATAATTGGTCATTGAGGGGTTAAAAAAGCAGAAATTATTTCCCAATCTCAATTTCAATATATTTCTTTTATTTCTAATATTTTTTTTGTTTCTTGTAAAAAATCTTCTATAAGAAAATTAATTTTTTCTCTATCATCAATGGATAGATTTTTTTTTGTTTCTAAAATATCTAAAAAACTTTTTATATATTCTATTCTTTCCAAAATTTCCTGATCTATTCTTTGTTTAACAGATTCAGAACGACCTTTCTTTGTTTCATATTGTTTATATCCCAAAGGCTGTCTTTTTTCCAAATAACTACTTTCTCATTCATTAAAAAACGCTTCAAATTCAAAGGGAGTATTTTTAGTTGCGTAAAGTATTGCTGTATGGTTTCAATATTTAATTCTTTCATTTTTCATCTTTTTAATACTTTTTCGTTGTTGAAATATTCAAAAATAAATAAATCAAAGTATTATTTTTAAATCGTTTACTAATCGTTGAATTGGCGCATTTTCTGAGTACTGCATTACATGTAATGTCTCGTGAACTGCTGTAGATTCTTGATAATCTTTTCAAATATCTATATAAGGACCGATACTAATTGCATAAAATGGAAATCATCAGTTTATTTTCTTCCAAAGATCTATCACAAAATTTAAATTTTTTATTTTTACTCAATATTTTTTTAATTTTTCAAAAAAATAAGGAAGATCTTTTGGAGCAATTTCTTTATATCAACCGTAATTACTATTAAGATATTTAAATAAATTTTTCTTTATTTGTATTAAAAATTCTTCTTTTTGAAAAGGAAAAACAATAGTATTTCAATTAATAAAATTTAGAATAGATTTCATACAATTTATAAAAATCTAAATCAAAATAATATCTTTTATTTTTTTTCTTTTATTTCTCTTCTATTATAATTTTTTTTGGAAAACATCTGCAATATAACAACCAAATCTTCCAAGCAATATCATAGAAATTGCTGAAAAATATACAGAATACCAAAAACTATTTCGGTCAGTAAGATCAAAATAAATCAAAAGCATTATTTTAATGATATAGATAGGAAGCCAAAAAATCAAAGAAGCAAAAGTATCTCACATATATTCCCAAAAAAACAATTTTTTTTTTACGTCTTTTTGGATTTTTTGAAGAACCCAATTTCTCCACCAACCAAAAAATCATGAGGTAGTGAAAGTTAATAGTATAGCTACTGATCTCATAACAATAGCATTATTTACTCATAGAATAAATGATTCTATAAAAAATTTAACAATATCAGAAAAAAGATACAGACTTCAAAATTTTTTCCATTCTCTAATAAATTCTTTTCAAAATGAAAATGGGTTTGGAACTTTATTTTTTACAAATAATTTTAATAAACTCCAAATCAAAAAAACATAAAAAACAGCAAAAAACAAACAAATAAAAAATACCAATATATAAATTAACATTAATAAATATTCGTATTAAATAAAATTATTTAATATATTTTAATACTTCTTCTATAGTTTTTCTATCATTTGCTACTTTGGGTACTTTGTGCTGTCATCAAAGTTTGTTTTTGAATTTGAGCCAGGCGTAAAATGTTCACTTAGGCACCAGATGAACTATTGGCTCACCGAGTACTTTGGTATCATGTCTTTCATCGTGGTAGTAAATTGTTATTTTTCCCAATTCATCATCCAATGTTTGTTGAATCAGATTAACATCCAAAGAAGTATCACATTCAAGGATTCGTTCATGAGCACATTTTTCTCCGACTTTTTTGGCTGCAGGCCCAACCATATAATCAGTAATTGTTATAGATAATTTCTTACATAGTTTCTCAATAGCTTTGTCTGTATGATCTGCAGTTACACGTTCTCCTACCGTGTCTATAAAATATTTTGTTCTTCAGATAATTTGGATTCTTCGTGGATTTAGTGTCGTAAATTTTATAACATCGCCTAATATATATCTTCGCAATCATGCTGTTGTCGAAATCACTATTACATATTCCTTATCTTTCTCAACTTCATTGAGAGTAAATACACGCGGTTTATCTTTGCCATATTCTTCAAAAGGAATAAACTCATAAAATGTTCCATGATCAGTCAATAAAAGCATATCATCTCTATCATTGCCATCTTGTGTAGCAAAATATCATTCAGAAGCATTATAAATCTGATAATATTTCATATTTTTGCTTGGAATCAACTCCTCTAATTGTTTTTTATGTAATGCAATAGACGATCATCACCAAAAAAACAATTCTAAATTTGGCCAAAGATTCAATACATTTTCTTTTGTTGTTGATTCAACCATTTTTTGGAGAAGATTAGACATCCATGATGGTTGACCACTAATTGAAGTAATATTTTGATTTATGCAAAAATTTATAGTTTTTTGTACTTTTTCCTCTCGATTTTCTATATAAGAAATGTCTGGTCATGGAGTTTTAAATAATTGTCCTATCCAAGGTGAGTTTTTTTGTAAAATAGCTGAAATATATCATATATTATCTTCTCAAGTAAATTTATTTTTTGTAAATAATCATCATATAACCAATCATTTTCATTGAAATAATTTACTTTTGGGATTATTCTTTATATATAAACTCAGTGATTCTAATCATCATTTAAAATGGGATGTTTTTAGGTTTTCGTTTGTTACAGGAATAAATTTTGAAGTTCATCAAGTTGTACCGGATGAAGTTGCAAATCGATCAATTTTTCACGGATAACTAACATCTGATTTACCTTTTAACATACGAATAATCCATGGCTCAAAATCTTTATAATGAAAAATTGGGACTTGTTTTTGGAAATCTTGAATAGTTTTTATGGATTCAAAATGATATTCTTTGGCAAATGCTGTTTTCTTTGCTTTTTTAATAATATTAAAAAGGAGTTTCTTTTGTTGTAAAAAAGAAGAAATATATGAATCAGCATTTACTATTAAATATGATTTTATAACTTTTTCAAAAACACGTGATGGTAAATGAAAAATATATTTTGGTATATCTGTTATTTTTTCTGGGCTTTCCAAAATATTTACAGAAATTTCTAATATATCAATTCCCATTTCCAAAACATTTTTTGGTATACTAAGAATAATTTTTGGAGCAAGAAGAACTTTTTGTCAAGCATGTAATAACCTTTCTTGAAAATTTGTTATTTTGTTTGCCATATATTATTTTATTTATAAAATATATTACGCTTTGATTGTATATATTTTATCCTGATAATTGCAATGATTTCTAAATTTTTCATTTTCTCTTGTGAAAAGAGTTTGAAAATGTAAATACTAGTCTTAAATAAGAGTTCTCTCGCAATAAGAAACAAATAAAATTTTACATTATAAATTCAAACTATGAAGTACCATTCATCGCTGATCAAAAAATATATTTCAGTAAATGATACCCCCGAAAATATAGCCCAAAAATTGATTGTAAAGACATGCGAAATTGAAGAAATTATCGAAAGAAAAATTTCAGATTCTATTGTTATTTGATATATAAAAAGTTGTGAGAAACATCCTGACGCAGACAAACTTAATGTTTGTATTGTACATTGTGGAGATAAATGAGAATATCAAATTATCTGTGGAGGAAGTAATGTAAGAGCATGAATTTATGTACCTGTGGCATTACCTTGAACTATTTTTGAAAAAGCTGGAATTACAATTGAAAAAAGAAAAATGAGAGGAATAGAATCCGATGGAATGATTTGTTCCAAAGAAGAATTGGAAATTAATGAAGACCAAGCGTTACATAGTATTCGAGATTTAGAATTAGATTTGGATGGTGTTAGTGATGCAGATTTAGGAATACCTCTTGCTCAAAAATTTCCGTGGCTCAATAGCTATGTGTTTGATGTTGACAATAAATGATTAACTAACAGACCAGATCTTACCTGACATTTTGGTATTACAGTAGAACTCAATGCTATGTATGAACCAAAAGATATCACCTTCAACAAGGTTTCAGAATGGATGAAACAATTTTTGGATACTAATATTTTGGATACTTTTGCACATGCAACTCCTGCCAAAAGAAAAGTAATTTGAGAATCAACTGGTCTCAATAGTTATACCCTTTTGGAAATCAATAATGTAGAAATACAACCTTTATCATTTTTTACAAGATTGCAACTACTTGATATGGGATCAAATCCTAGAAATAATCGAGTAGATTTTTCCAATCTTTTTATGCTTCTTTCTGGACAACCTATCCATTTCTTTGATGCTGACAAAGTTGATTGAGATATAATTATTAGAAATGCGAAAGATAGGGAGGAATTCGTAGATCTTTTTGAAACAAAACATATTTTGAAATCATCAGACATTGTGATTGCGGACAAAAATAAAATTCTTGCATTAGCTTGAGTAGTTTGAGGTTTACATAGTTGAATTTCTGAAAATACAAAAAATATTTTAGTAGAAATTGCAAATTTTGATCCTGTTCTTGTAAGAAAAACTGGTACTAGATTAGCACTTAGAACTGATGCAGAATTAAGATATGAAAAAAATATAAATCCTTGGCGATCTATGTATTGTTTGTTATTATTTTTGGATGAATTAAAATATTATAGTAAAGATTTATGATCTTTTGATCTCTGAGGAATAAGTTCTTATGTAAAATCAGACCTAAAGAGCAAAGATAAATTGATAGAGATCAACATTCAAGACATAGAAAAAAATATTTTTGGAAAAACTATTGATAATTTTACCGAAGATGCAAAAAAAATATTGAAATGACTTTGATTTCATCTATTAGAACAGTCAATTCTTTGTCCAATACGAAGATCACCTGATGATCTCAATATTCAAGAAGATATCACTGAAGAAATAATCAGAATGTATGGTTATGAAAAAATACAATGATTACCTGTATTAAGTGATATTCAATATACTCCTTATACACCTGCTACAGATCTTGTAAGAACCTTGGAAGATATTTTTATTCAAGATTTTCATTTTGATCAAACAGAAACATATCCTTGGACTAGTGCTAAGCTATTACAACAATTTTGAACTAATACTGATCAATGTTATACATTACAAAATCCAGTTCATATAGAAACTCCTTATCTTAGAAATAGTATGATTTATAATCTTATTTGATATGCAGCTAAAAACAGCAAATTTTTTGATAGTTTTAAGATTTTTGATATTGGAAATATATGGGACAAAACCACAAAAAAAGAAAGCTCAGATAATAAAATATATGCTACTTCTTTTGTTGATGAAACATTAGAACTTTGAGCTTTTGTGTATGAAAAATCTTTAAATAATTGGTCAAATGACCCGTTTTTAGCTACAAAAAGTTTATTACATACAGTATTACAACGTTTAGAAATTGATTGAGAAATCACATTACAACCTACTAGCCACTCTTCATTTCATCCAAAAAAACAAGCTGATATTCTTTTTGGTAGTACTGTTATTGGTAGTATATCCTCTTTACATCCATTAATTCTCAAAGATCATAAAATTTCCGAAACTGCTGGATTATGTTATCTATCATTATCATTACCAAAACTTATAGAAATAAAAAATAATTGAGAAACAAAAACAACAGCATATGAAACACTTCAAGATCAAATAGTTTGGAGAGATTTGTGTTTTGTTGTTGATAGTATAAGTAATTTTGAACCTATATTAAAAGCTATAAAATGAATCAAAGAAATTTCAACTTTGGAAGTATTTGATACTTATGAAGGTAAAAATCTTGGTGAAGGCAAAAAATCAATTTCTTTAAAAATCAAAATTTTGGGAGAATGAAATCTCACTACTGAACAAATTAATGAAGTAATGAATAAAGCTATTAAAGTTGCAGAAAAAACAGGAGGAAAATTGAGAGAATAATCTCTTGCTTTTTGTAAGTATTATTATATACTCTCGTTAGAATTCTAATGGATTCTAGTTTTTATTATTATTACCTATTTTTTATGAGTACAGGTACAATTAAATTCTTCAACGTAACTAAAGGTTTCGGATTTATCACTCCAGATGATGGTTCAGCTGATTTATTCGTTCACGTTAGTGGATTGGATAGAAATTCTTATCCAGAAGGTCAACTTCCAAGAGAAGAAGATCATGTAAGTTATGATGTTGTTGAAGGACAAAAAGGACCAATGGCTGGAAATGTTTCAAAAGCTTAATTGGATCACAAAAAAACAATTAATTACCTTATATATCATATAACTAATTACGATTTTTTGCCCCCGCATCACTGTGGGGTTTTTTTATTACTTGAAATTTATTTTATAAAAAATATTATGTATTTTATTTATTCTTTAACCAAATAAAATATGAAAAAAATTCTGATTTTTATTTTTGGGATACTTTTTTTTGGAGCAAGTTTTGCTACATATCAATCAAATGAAACACGAAGAGCTCCTGAATATAAATTAATGTGATTTGAAGCTACGTTAAACAACGCTATTGTTTCTATGAATTGGAATAATTTTACGTTACCAAGTAATCATTCGTTTGTATATTGGAAAGTTATGAGGTCTCAAAACACAGACAATCCTGTTTATAGAGAAGATAAATCAGAATATGTAACATATAATTCTGATATTAACTTTACTTCTTATACTGATACTAATCCAAAACAATGAACAACTCGATATAGAATTTGTGCTATAACACAAGCTTCTGATGGATATCACAGATATTGTTCTAAAGAAGTAAAAAAAATTACTATAACATCCTCTGAAACATATAAAGAAAAAGTGAAAAAAGAAGAAATTAAAAAAGAAAAAATAACAACACTTACTGATGCTCAAAAAGTAGTATTAGACCAACTTGCAGTAGATTTTCTCAAAAAATTAGATGAAAAATATGTAAATGATCCTTCCAAGAAAAAGATTGTTTTGGGAAATATTGTTTCTCAGTTAAACACTCTTGGAAAAAAACAAGCAAAAATGAAACTTATGGTAGCTTATCTTGTAGAAAAATTAGAAGCGACTATAGATCCATTGGAAGATATTAAAAACATATTAAAAATAGATTAGATCTATAAATAAAAAACTAATATTCCTCAATAAAGAACAATCAAGGCAATTTATTATTTTGTTTTGTTTGTTCTTTTTTATTATTCTGAATAGTTTGATATTATTATCGAGTGTTTGGATTGTATTTTTGTCTTTGGCTACAGATCATGTTGATTTATTGATTTAGGATTCCTTTTTGTTTGTTCTTTTTATTGCTCGATTTATATCGTTATATTTACCAATACATTTCTTTTTGTTTATTTTCTTTATTGTTTGATTGGAAAGTTTGATCTATTTACCTAGGATTTTTTTTGTTTTTTTTGATTTCTTTTGTTTTTTGAATTCTGGAAAATAGTCTTTCAAAAAAAGTTTCCTGTGGATAGATGAGGGACCATGTTTGGCGATTAGATCTCTATGTTTTTGAGTACCATATCATTTATGCTGAGCAAGATTATACTCGGGATAGTCTTTATCCAGATTAATCATCTCATGGTCCCTCAGAACTTTTGCTATGATAGAGGCCATAGAGATTTCAGGGATGAGGGCGTCGCCGTGGATAATAGTAACAACTGGACATCAGAGTGTCTGGTCGACGCCAAAGGTTCTATTTCCGTCAATTCTGAGTTCAAGATCAATACCAAATCATCTGAAAATTTCAGAAATTTGTTTCATGGCCTCCACAGATTTTTCTTGTTCAAGAAAAAGATTTTGTAATATTAATCCTTGCATTGCATCACAAGAACAAAGAACTTTTCATAGTTGTTGTTTAATTTCTCTCTGATATGTTTTTTGTAGAATCATTTGTACTGCTCTAAGTACACCAACATGAAGAGCTTGTGTCATTCCATAATTATCAATCTCACGTGATGAAACAATTCAATATCCGTATATAATCTGATTTTTTTGTTCTAATATTTGAATTTTTTCAAATAATTCTTCTCTTTGTTTTTCGGATAGTATTTTCGAATCTTTATAGTACTTCTTGGTAAATTTTTGGCGGGAAAGCACAGCTCACACATACAAAGGTCATGCCAATGGTCCCCTCCCCGCCTCATCTATATATATTTTAAATTTCATAAGACAATTTATAAAGTTTTAAAGTTGGTAAAGCTATAAATTTCTGATACTTTATCAAAAAAGAGTTGCAATTCCACTTGAAATTTTTATATATACTTGGCGTTGTTTTAAATTCGTAATTTTTAAATATGGCAAAAAGAAAAGTTGAGAACAAGACTATTGAAGTAATTCTTCTTCAAGCAGACAAACATTTGTGAGAGAAATATGAAGTTGTGAGAGTAAAACCAATATTCGCAAAAAATATTCTATTACCAAATAATATAGCTGTTTTGGCTGATGCAGTAAATAAAAATAATTATGCACAAAAAATGGCTGCTGCAGAAGAACAAAGAAAAAAGAAGGCATCTAGTTTTGAAGAACTTTTTATGAAAATACAAAATGATAATTGAGTTCTTATTTCAAGAAAAACAAACAAAGATCATACTCTTTATGCTAAAGTGAGCGAAGAAGATATTGCTAAGGCTATTCACGAAATATATGGAATTGCTATTGATTCACATCTTTTTAAACTCAAGAAAAAAATTAATACATTAGGAAATTTCAATGTACCATTTATGTACAAAGATATAAAAAAGGATGTAGCTGTTCGTATTGAAGAAGAAAAAGAAGAAAAGAAAACTACAAAAGAAGAATAATCAGAATAATTTATTATAAATATTTTAAAAGGTGGTATAATTACCATCTTTTTTGTAAAAAAAAGTGTGTGCGGATAAAAAATTTGCTTTAGAGAAAATTCCAGGTATACTATATTGTATATTTTATAATTTATATTCGTTATGAATACTACTGAATACATATTACATACAACACCTCAGGCAAATATTGATAAAATACATAAAAAATGATTTAATTATAAAGAATGATATCCTACAGTTTCATGAAGTTTGGTTTTTTCAGTTAATCATGCTAATAAACAATGATATAAAGAAAAACCCGATACAAAAGATCAGTTACGGAAAATATTAATTATGAAAAAACCAAAAGATAAATATATAAAACCCTGATATAAATGAACAATAAATATTCAAAAGAAAGAATGAAAAATTCGTGGAAATACAACAATACGAGCTGCTAATAAAATGGAGAGTTGAATATATGATAAAGATAATGTGTTAAAACTTACTCCGTATAATTTTAAATCTTTTTCTAAAAAAGAATTATATAATTTTGTAAAAAATAACAATCTCAATAAAGAAAAAAATATTCCTATGGATATTATTATGACACTTACTCCAACTGAAACATTAAGTATGATATCTCGAGAATTAAGAAAAAAAGTATGGAATCTTCAGAAAATAGATTTTGATTTATATGTTCAAAAAATTTCTAAAGAGCTTTCAAAAAAAGAACATATAATTCATGATAAAACGATATCATTAGAACAAATAGCTAAAGATTTATTATACAGTACACTAGAACAAGAAGTTGTAAACTTTATAAGAAATTTATATTTAATGACAATGGAGTATAAGTGATACGATATTTATAAAAATGAAGATAAAATATCGCTATTGGAAAGAAAAGAATACAAAGAAAGTTTTAATAATTTTAAAATATTGAAAGAAATTGTTAATAAGCCAAATTTCGATTTAACTTGATTTAAAGACTTAGAAAGATTAAATAGATACCTAAAAATTTTTATAAATAAACTCTATGAAGAAAAAGTAAATATAAGTATTTTGGAATGGGTAAGTAAAATTAAAAAAGTTTTTAAAAAATAAAAAAAATCTGAATTTCTTCAGAAGTTTCCTTTTTAGGCAAGCGGGGAATCGAACCCCGAACCTTGTCCTTAAGAGGGACCTGCTCTAACCAATTGAGCTACTCACCCACAAAATTTATGCGAAGTTCACTATAAATAAATAAATAAGAATTTCAAGTTAAAACATATTTATAAAAAAAACTGATAAAGAAAACCTTATCAGTTTATGTTATAGAGCCATACTAGTTACAACCTTACTAGGGATTAATTACTACTTTCATAAAAGTAGCCTGCATTCCTTCTTTTGGAGTTAGAGAATACAATTTATGGTACGGGTCATAGCAAAGTGTCTTATTTGCTATCGCTTTATAATAAAGCGTTATTTGATCTCCTTTTTTAAGATTATTTCTGGAAAACTCATACGTTTCGTTGGACACTACCACTGGTACCAACTGATTATTCATCTCCACAAGTATTTCTTTAGAATCTGTAAGTATAAGCTTTTTAATCCAGGTTTTTTGATTTTCTGGTAATACGCTATACCCAATCATACTAATGATGATAATTACCGAGATAATAATAAAGTTTTTCATAGTTTTTGTTTTTTTATTGGTTTAATATTTTTTGTTAAACATCACATTGACATTTATATCTTATCTATTTTATCATAAATATCAATACTTACCTAATTAAAACTGTTGTAGATAATTTACAACAACTTAAATTTATACTTTACTTTCAAAAGAATTCCTTCTGTTCTATCATTCATATTTCTATCTTATATCATTTTTCTTCATATTCTTCTAGCATCCATTCTACGATTTGATTTGAACAAGATCAATAACTTCCAGAATCATCACGAATATTTAAAATTTTATTTTCATGATCAACATCTATTCGTGCTCATCATAAAATATTGATTTCTCAAGATATTCAATTTAGTCAGATTTTTTTTGCTATTTTGGCATGCATATCATCTCATGTAGAAACCAGAAAAAGAATATTTGTATTTTCTTGTGCTATTTCTGAGTTTGATGATCAACGAAGAAAAATGTGGGGCAAAGATGTAACAATAAATTTATAAGATCAATTTTCTTGTGGCAATATCACTTTCCTTTGTAATGGAAGATTATCTAAATTGGTATATACAAGAAATGATAATTTAACTAGATCTGCCAATATCTTTTGAGATGTATTGAATCCATATTTTTTTGTCCTAGCAACAATTTCCGCAAATCATTCTATTCATAGAACGGTAAAAAGTTCTTTCGATTTCTCTGTTATTTCGTTAGATGATCAGAGAAATAATTCATCGAATCAATCTCTGATTTCTTGTATTTTTGATTCTTCCATGATCTTTTTTTAAAAATAAAACAAATATATCATTAGAAATTAATTCTTGCTCCTATATATCATGAAGGATTACATTTTTTACCATA